>CALDHR010000261.1 GCA_937898585.1 uncultured Oligoflexia bacterium | reverse complement strand
CATTTCTTTTGAGAGAATTCTTCTTTTGGTTTTTTGTCTTAACCCAAGAGAGGTTTTTGCAAATAATAGATGAAAAAAGGGGCGTTAGAGAAGAATGGGGTTGAGTAGGATGACCATGTAAACTATTATCATTAGTAGTGTAAATTCCATCCGTATAGAATTTTAATTTACATTCTTTGCTCTTTCGAGCGAGATGGATCTCAATATTTTTCTTTTTAAAAGAACTTTCAAGATCCTGAAGAATTTTCTCCACCATAATTGTCCTACTTTTTTTGAGTACAAGTAAGAATCGGTTAATAAGAAAAATAATTGAGGAATTTCAAATTTCAAAGAGAGATAACTGATTTAGTTTGACAATTATAAGTGCTTTAGTGATGGTGGCGGTGGGCCGAGTTGAACGGCCGACCTAGAGGTTATGAATCTCTCGCTCTAACCAACTGAGCTACACCGCCATAATCATAGGAGAAACATCGGCGCATCCTATTAGAACTTTTATTTGCCGTCAAGAAGATTGCGTGAGGAATTGTGAATTTTGTTCATCTCTTTCATAAACAAGTAACCAGGTTTTTACTTTCACTTCCTGTGAGAAATCCTTTGAGAGTTGCTTTGGCCATTTCAGGAGGAATGGACTCCGTAGCACTTTTTTATTTTTTGCTGGAATTAAAAGAAAAGAAAATTATTGAGTCTCTTCGTCTTTTTCATGTCAATCATGGCATGCGCAGAGAATCAAAAGAAGAAGAAGAATACTTATCTCGCTTGAGTGCTGATAAAAAAATTGAATTAAAAACTTTTTCTTTCCAAGGAAAGGATGCCCGCCACTTTGAAAAAGAGGCCAGAGATTTTCGCTACAATGTCTTTAAAAATGAATTATATTTAGATGAGTTTTTAATGACGGCCCACCACATTGATGATTCTTTTGAGTGGACCTTGATGCAGCAGTTTAAAAGCTCTTCTCTTAAAAGCACATTGGGTATTCCCGTTTTGACAAAAAATATCATTCGTCCTTTTATGAGCGTGACTAAAAAACAAATTCAGCGCTATGTTAAAGAGCGTGATCTTTTTTATTTTGAAGATAAGAGCAATGAAGATGATTATTACGAGAGAAACTACCTCCGCCTTCGCGTTATTCCACTCCTTAAAGAAAAATACCCCTCTCTTTTAGAAAACTATGTTTCAAGACATAATTTTTTGGCGGCCAAGCTGGGAAAATCAGTATGGAGAGATTCTCATTGCCTTGAGAATAAATTTCTTATAGCAAAAGGAGAGGGGGTTCTTTTGTGCTCAGCAGAAAAAAAATCAGGCCCTTTACTTCAAGAGAA
>CALDHR010000260.1 GCA_937898585.1 uncultured Oligoflexia bacterium | reverse complement strand
CCTAAAAGCTTACAATATAAAGTCAACCTTCTTTTAAAATCTCTTCCTTCTCAAAAAGAGGAAAAATCTTTTGAAACAAAATCACTAGAAGGAAGAGAAGAGGAAAAAAAAGAAGGAGGAATTGATGAATTTAAAAAAAGATTTGGTCATCTTACCCGGGAAGAACAAATCAAAGAGAGAAAAAAACAAGGCCTCTCCATTGATGATCTTATTGGAGATGATGATGAAGAAGGAAAGACAAAAAGTCCAGGATCCTTAGACTTTGATGAAGAAGATGAAAAAAAGGAAAGTCTCGCTTTAGTTGACGAGGAAGAAGAAAGTGAAAGGAAAACTAAAGATATTACTCAAGAAGACCCTAACAAGGGATTCCATTCTAAAATAGATGATCTTCTAGGTGACGATTTTCCCGAAGAAGAATCTCCTGAGCTCAGTATTGAATTAGATCCTGAAGATAATGATGATCCTTACATGAAAGGAAAGCAGCTGCAAGAAGAAGAGCTCGGAGGGGATCTTCTTTCTATGGAAGATGGCGAAGGAGTCGACGAAATTGAGGGGCATCTTAGAGGGAAAATAAGCAAAGAGCAATTAGTTGAAGAAGAAGATATTGATAAAAAAATAGACATGCTTCTAGAAGATATTGAAGAAGATGACGGAAGCAAAGATATTACTCTTGAAATGGAAGAAGAAGGCGAAACAAAGAAGAAAAAGAAAAGTGACATGAACCTCGTAGAAGATGAGCTCGATGGAAAGAAAGCAAAGCTCGATCTTGATTTGGAAGAGGATGAAAATGGCCATAAAAAAAGTAAGCTTGATCTTGAAATGGAAGAAGAGAGCGATGGTAAAGCAGATCTTCTTTTAGAAGATGATGAAAATAAAGGAGAAGAACTCTCTATTGACTTAGATCCTGAGAAAGACAAGGGAGGAAACCTTGATGGTAAATCAAGTGTTGATTTTATTGACGGAAAACTTCGAGGAACAATCGAGCAATCCCTTGACCTTATAGATGATAGCGAAGAAGGAAAGAAAAAGAATCTCGACCTAGATCTTCTAAATGAAGAAGAACCTGAAGATCTTCTCAAACCTATGGAAGAAGAAGCTTCCGAGAAAAAGAAAAGTAAAATCGACTTAAACCTCGTGGAAGATGTCCCTGAGGAAAAAAAGAGTAAAAAGTTAGATCTGTCCCTAGAGGAAGAATCTCTTAAAAAAGAGAAAAAAGAACAACTTGAAGAGACTCTTGATTTAAAAGAAGAAAGAGAGAAAAGAGCGCAAGAAGAAGAAAGCGATAAAAAACATAGCTCCATCGACTTAAATATTGAAGATGATATTAAAAAAGAAAAAAAAGAGAAACATCAAGAAGAAGAAGATTTTCTAAAAACAAAAAGATCTGATGAGCTCATGGTTGAAGAAGACCAAAGAAAGAGAGAAAGCGCTGATCGATCAGAAGAGGAAAAAAAGAAAAAATCATGGGATGCCATTGAACGAGAAAACGATGACAGCTGGATGAAGCTTGAAAGCGAAGAAAGAAAGAAAAAAAAGAAATATGATACTTTTGATGTCCTCGATTATAGCCAGTTAAAAAAGACAGGAAAGATCACCCTTAAAAAGGCCAACCCTGTAGAGGAAGAAGAAGAAGATATTGAATTAGAGCAAGAAGAGTTTCTCATTGACACTTATGGTGCTGAAAACCTCATTATGGCACCAAGTATTATTTCCCATCTTGAAAACAAAGACTCCAATCTTTTTCTTTTCATTCATCGTTCTATTTTAAAGAGAATTCCTAGCTCTATTTGTTTTTATGAAAACAAGAAAAATGAGTACAGTATTTTATTTGATTCAGAAATTATCAATTATCAATTTTCTCATTTTGATACATACAAAGAAACAATGGACAAAGTTTTCAATCTCAATATCCCTGAAATTATTTTCAACGAAGGAGATCTTCCTACTTCAATCACAGAAGAGAGCATTGAAGAAAAATTAGAAGAATATTTAAAAAAAAGAAAAAGAGTTTCACCAGAAGAAGAAGCAATTATTAAAGAAATTCAAATTCCTAAATGGGAAGATGAGAAATTTCGATCTGAAAACAATACTTTTTATTTTCCCTACTTTGATGGTCAAACACAACTGGGAGCGGCCATTATAAAAACAGTGATGATGCTAAGTGAAAAAGAAGTAAAATTCATCGAAGCAAACCTTGAGATGGGAAGAAGCTATTTCTTAGAAAATTCTCCAGTTTTTGAGAAAATTCTCCGAGAAGAAAAAAAGGAAAAAGGAAGTAAAGATGATGATTCTAAAAAAGACTCAAAAGGGAAAAAATCTCTTCTTGGTTCCTTTAAAGGTCTTTTTTCATAGGTTATAGGTTTTAAAAAAGATGGAACATCCAAAGAATTATATTATTATCCAACCTCAAGATTTTCCTTTCAAGGAATATCTTTTTCCCTTTCACATCTATTTTTACGACGAAGAAAATAAGCTCTACAAAAAATTTCTCTACGCTAATACTCCCTTTAATAAAGAAACCCAGAAAGAATTTAAAGAAAATCTCATGAAAGGTTATCAGGTAGCTGTTCCTCTTAATCAGCAAAAAACATTTTTTAAATTTACCGGAAAAGTAGTTGAAGTAAGAGAGATAAAAGAAGAAAAAGAAGTCTACAAAGTTAGTCGTGCTGAACTACGCAATCTTCATTTTGGTCTTCTTGAGCATAAAAAAGAACTCAAAAAGGCCATGGAAAATGATGATTTCACTGAAATTATCAGAACCACGAGAAATGTTATCCTCCAATTTCCTCTCAATTTATCCAATGATGTCTCCATTGCTGTAATGCTCACAAATGATCTTCCCTCCTTTGACTCATTTTACAACAGAACAATGGTACTCAGTTATTTTTTTGCCCTTTATGTCAAGCTTCAAGATACCGCCGAAATTTCCAAACTCATTGCCTCAAGTTATCTTCACCATGTGGGCTATACTCAACTACCCACTTTTTTTTCTCTTAAGCAAAATTTCTCTCTAACCGATAATCAGATGCATGAGATGAAAAAGCATACAAAGTTAACGGCCCATCTTGTGAAAAAAGTAGGATTAGTAATGTCTCCTGACATTGAAAAAATTATTCTTGAACACCATGAAAGGGCCAATGGTGCGGGATACCCCGAGGGCAAAACCGAACATCAACTCCACCCTCTTTCTTTGCTTTTGGCCATGAGTTCTCATGCCCTTGAGTTTTCTAGTGGAAGAATTGATGGAAAAAAACATCAACTATTTAATGTTTTGAAAAGTATAAAAGAAAAGAACTCACTTCCAGGTCTTGATTTTAATTTTGGGAAACTGGCAGAAAAGGCCATAGAAGAATTTGTTTTGCAGTTTGAAAAAGAAGATTCATAAAAAAGTTTTTTACAAGGAGATAGAGATGGGAATGAAAGCAAGTATGAAGATTATCATCATTGATGATATGTCTACAATGAGAAAAGTTATTAAAAATATGCTTGGTCAAATGGGATTTAAAAATATCACAGAGGCCGATGATGGCGCTACGGCCCTTCCTAAGATTGAAGAGGCCTATAAAAATGGAGCTCCGTTTGAATTTATTATTTCTGACTGGAACATGCCAAAAATGAGTGGACTTGATTTATTAAAAAAATTAAAAGAGGCCGATCATTTTAAAAACACACCCTTTCTTATGGTTACGGCCGAAGCAGAACAATCTAATGTGGTTATTGCTCTTAAAGCGGGAGTAAGTAATTTCATTGTAAAGCCTTTTTCAGCTGTTGTTCTCAAGGAAAAAATTGAGAAAATATTTAAGGATGCCTAATTATGAGTAATGATCTTATTGATAAAGAAATATTAATTGATTTTCATGAAGAGAGCTATGCTCTCTTTGAAGAACTTGAAACTGTTTTAGAAGAAGTTGAAGGTGATCCTAAGACAAATTTTTCTCGTCTTGAGACTTTTGGGCAAATCATTGATCGCATGATGGGAACAGCAAAATCTATAGGCCTCGATGAAATTGGAAAGTTTTGCGAGCTTGGAAAAATTATTGGTTATAAAGCAGGACAAGTCAAAGATCCGGCCTTTACAAATATTGTTGTGGCCATTTTATTTGATGCCGTAGAGATTCTAAAAAAACTTACAGGTAATCTTATTGCAGATGGAGCAGATGATGGTGGTATTAATAGCTTTCAACAAATCAGCACAAAGTCTTTTATATCCCGTCTTGTTTGGCTCTCTGACAAACTAAAAAACATAGACAGGGCCTCTTGTTCTGATGGGAGTACGACAAGTGGTGATACTTCCAAAAATCTCGATCAAAATAATATCGATGAATTACTTAAACTTTTCAACTAAGGAAGTATCATGACTGAAAATCAACACATCATTCAGTTCTCAAAATCATTAATCACCGCCTCTCACCCCATTTTTGAAACCATGTTTCAAACAAAAATTAATCCTCTTAAACCAAAGCTTAAAGAAAGCGATAAAACAGATTGTGATATTAGCTCTATTATGAATTTTTCAGGTATTTTTCAAGACAAACAATTTTTTAGTCTTTTTATTCTCTCATGGCCGAAAGAGACTTATCTCAAGATGGCCAGCATGCTTCTCGGAGAAGAATATAGTGATATTAACGAAGATAACTTTGATGTATGTGCTGAAGTTAATAATATGATTGCAGGTAATGCCAAAAAAGAATTGGCCACACTTGGCTACAAAATAGATATGGCCATCCCTTCTATTATTCAAGGCCAAGGTCACAAGGTCTCCTATCCTAAATCTTCTGATATTATTGTTATTCCATTTATGTCTACTTATGGGGAATTCTCATGTGAAGTCTGTTTTACATGGGCACCTACAAAAGCAAGCTCTTAGAATTCGATATAAGGGAGATGATTTTTTCCTCGCCAAATATAAAGTTCACTACTAAGAAGTTTTTCTTCTTCTGTAGAAAAATAAGCATAGGTAAGTTTTAATCCTTCTTGTCTTTTAGCAAAGTCTAAATTAAACATTTTTGTCCAAGTTCCTGTATTAATAAAAACTTTATTTCCTGCATAGCTAGTAATCTCTGCTTCGTGGGTATGTCCCACCACAAAGACATCAATATCTTTATTGAGTTCAAAAAAATTTTGAACATAACTTGAAAAATCTTGAAAGAGCTCTAATTCCTGCATAACTCTTTTAGATCCTTCAACAAGACCAAAACGCTTTAGATAGTGAATAATAAAAACCATCACGGCATAATGAATATTCGCAAAAATAAAACGAAGGGTAAAAAAAGTATCAAAGATGATTCCGTAAATGAGAAAACTTTTAATGGGACGAATAGAATCGATGAAGCTGCGCTCTTTTTTAAAATGATTCACCACTCTCATAACATAGTAAGACCCCCAGGGAGCGATAAAGTGATTTTCATTTTTGTTGTCTTTTTGCAGTGATTTTTTTGTTTCAAAGCGATGGGCCCGCTCAAAGTTATGACCATGCTGGATGCAAATTTTTTTATGAGGGAAATAATTATCTCCATCAATGAGTATTTGAAATGATTTATCGATATCACTTTCACTTGTCGTCAAAACATCTTTTACTCTTTTTTGGACGGCCTCATGAATAATTTCAGCATCATGATTCCCTACTAGATAAGTAATTTTTTTCTTTGGTCGTGACAAAAAAACTTTAATGCCTTCAAAAACTTCGCGGTGGGCCTCTATGATCATTTCTAATTTTGCAAGGGAAGATTTTTCACTCCAAAATTCATCATCAAAGAAATTGACATAAGGCACGGCCAAAAAATCTAAGAAGTCTCCATTAATAATTACTTCTACTTCTTGATTTTCGTAATCACCACTGCTGTAGAATTGAAAAAAATCACACAATTCAAAGTCACTATAAAAATTCTCTAAATAATTTCTTCTTCCTTCAATGAGAGAACCTGCACTTAAATGGAGGTCTGAGATAACCAGGGTAATTTTCTGATTATTTCTTATCTTTTTTTTCAGGAATCGCATAATCTCCTCCCCCTAATTTCAAAGCAATTTCTTTTCCTGCTGGTGCCATGGGATAGAGATAAATCATCTCATTAGCGGTGTCTTTAAAAGTTACAACGGTGGATTTTGCCTCACCTTCCTTAAGACTAAAATACTCTTTTTTTTGCTGAGAAGGGAGATCAAGGAGAAAATAAATTTTTCCCTTCGTATTATTTTCAACAACAACACTTGTCGTCTTTTCTTTATTTATCTTTACAGGAGATTCTATTTTAACGGAGTTATCAAAATAACGAACCAAAAAGCTCTGGCTTGAGACCCCTGCAAAAGAATTCTGCAATTGAAGAAAAAACAAAAGAGTCAACAGTTGGATCTTTTTTCCATTTTTAAGGCAATGAGAAAAATAATTCATTTTATTTCCTTTTCACATGACAATGACGATATACTGGTAGGGAGAAAATATGAGTTCATCTTTTAATTTTAAACCAATTATCAAGTTCATTCACAAAAAAAATCAATTAAGTAAAATTGAAGGCATTGCTTTGCTCACGAGTCGTTTTATGCAGAATCCCAATCATCGTTGGGCCGCACAAAATCCTCGCCTGTGTAAAGTCTTTGAGCTTTTTTTTAATTGCTTTCCTGAAAAGGCGGTTTCTCACTTTCTGCAAAAAGAAGAGCTTATTTTCATTAATCATTCGGGAACTCATGGACTCACCTATTTTTCTCATCCTGAAAAGCACCTCGTTCTTATTTTTCCCGATGTTATTCAATACTTTCACTCGCCTCTTCCCACTCTTGGCCTTGCCGTTGTGGCCCATGAAGTAGGCCATATTTATTTTGAGCACTACCGTAAAAAAATGGATCCTCTTGAAGCACAGATTGAGGCCGACTATTTTGCTTATATGCTGGGATTAGGAGGAGATCTCTACTCCGTTTTGGAAGAAGAACAGGAAGTTAATCCAAGCTCTTCGGAAATTGAAATTCGCCTAGAGAATATTGCTCACTGGATGGACTCTCAGAATACTTCTCATGTGTCCATGCCTCACGTTATCTTGAAAAATAAAAATCTCTAGTTTATCTACTTCTTCTCCTTAATAGAAAAAAAGCAGAAGAAGGTAAAAATGTGTCCTCTCAACTAAATACTCATGAAAATGCTCACAAGGCGGCCCTTTATTTTCTCAAAGAAAGCTGTCTCTCCCTCGGCCCTCATTTTATCGGCAGTAAAACGAAGAAAATCTCATTCTCTCTTAATGAAACAAGAGAAATGATTTATTCTCTTAATGAGACATCTTCCATGCAGGATCTTATTTTTTTCTTAGAAAATCTTTGCTTCAAAAAAACTTCTTTTAAACTCAATGAAACTCTTATTCAATGGATAGAGGGAAAGATCAATCTTCAACTTGTTGACTACATTCCCTCTCCTCAAGAAGTTCTCCAAATTCAAAGCAAAGGGCAACGCATTGTCTCGCTTATTTCTTCAGAAAAATATCTTTTATTGAAAGAAAAACTTCAGCTTCATCACAACACGGCCTATGAATTTTTTCTTCACGATCTTCACCACGCAGGAAAATTTTATCACACCAATAATTTCCACTCTATTCAGTGTTTTCTTTACCGCGAACTCTGCACTATTATTGACCATCCTCTTATCCAAAATCTCTTACATCGCAAAGAATTTAAGATGCAATGGGATTATCTTATCTCTGACATGAACACACACCCCATTCATCAATTAAAATACTTTAAGTTTATTTTTTCACAGCATTGCGATGCCCGTCAGTGGACTGATGTTTTATCGCCAGTTTTTCATGAAGATTCTTATGTCTTAGATGCTCTTAACCACCTCAATACGCCCGAGGAAAAAACAGCTCATCATCTCACAATTATGAACTGGCCAATTCTCTTAAATGCGCCTAGTTTCTGACCCATGAATAACCCAAAAAGTCCTTTTAAATTAGTCTCTGCCTTTGCTCCTATGGGAGATCAAATTTCTGCCATCAAAGAAATCACAGAACATTTTAGTGGTCATGACAAAAGATCAGGTCCCTGTTATCACACGCTTCTAGGTGTCACGGGATCGGGAAAGACTTTTACTATGGCCAATGTCATTGAACGCCTTGGAAAAAAAACCCTTATTTTAGCACCCAATAAAACACTGGCCGGTCAACTCTTTGCCGAGTTCAAAGAATTTTTTCCTCACAATAAAGTGGAATATTTTGTCAGCTATTATGATTACTATCGCCCCGAGGCCTATGTTCCCAGCAGTGATACTTATATTGAAAAAGATTCGGCCATCAACGATGAGATTGATAAATTGCGCCACTCCACCACTCGCTCTCTCATTGATGCTGATGATGTCATTGTGGTGGCCTCGGTGAGTTGTATTTATGGGCTAGGATCTCCTGAAGAATATCAAGAACACAGACTCACCTATTTTGTCGGCGATGAAATTAACCGCAAGGATCTTCTCTCTGACCTCATCGACATTCAGTTTAAGCGAAACGATTTTGATCTTACGCGCGGATGTTTTCGCGTCCTTGGCGATATTGTGGATATTTTTCCTTCGCACGAAGACTCCAAAGTTATACGCCTTGAGTTCTTTGATACTACCCTTGAAAATATCCGCATCATCGATCCTCTTACTCAAAAGACAGCGGAAAACATCAATAAAGTTAGCATCTATCCCATGAGTCATTATGTGATTGGACGCGAGCGACTCAAGAAGGCCATTAAAACCATTCAAAGTGAACTCAAAGAGAGGCTTATCTCGCTTGAGGCCGAGGGAAAATTAGTAGAAAAACAGCGCCTTGAAATGCGCACGCGCATGGATTTAGAAATGCTGGCCGAAATGGGGGTCTGTTCGGGAATTGAAAACTACTCTCGCCATTTTACAGGCCAAGAGGAAGGAGATCCTCCTCCTACTCTTTTAGAATTTTTTGGTGATGACTTTCTTCTCATGGTGGATGAATCTCATATTGCTCTTCCCCAAGTTGGCGCCATGTATAAAGGCGATCGCTCTCGTAAAATGAATCTTGTGGACCACGGTTTTCGTCTTCCTTCGGCCCTTGATAATCGTCCCCTCAAAGGCGATGAATTTATGACAAAAATTCAAAAGGCCCTTTTTGTCTCGGCCACTCCTGCGGCAACAGAGTTGGCCCTTTCAGAGAATTTTGTCAGTCAGCAACTTATTCGCCCAACGGGGCTTCTCGATCCAGAGATCGAGTTTCGCCAAGGAAAAGATCAAGTTCAAAATTTTCTCCTAGAGAGCAGGAAAGTTATTAAACAAGGTTTTCGCATTTTGGCCACCACCCTCACTAAAAAATTGGCCGAAGAGCTGGCCTCTTTTTATAGTCAAGAGGGTTTGAAGGTACGCTACTTGCATTCTGAAATTGGAACTGTTGAACGGCTGGAAATACTAAAGGGATTGCGCGAAGGTGAGTTTGATATGCTCATTGGAATTAACTTACTGCGCGAGGGATTAGATCTCCCCGAAGTGGCCCTTGTGGGAATTTTTGATGCCGACAAAGAAGGTTTTTTGCGGTCGGTGAGTTCTCTTGTGCAGACGATTGGTCGGGCGGCGCGAAATAGCGAAGGTCGTGTCATTCTCTATGGCCATAAAAAAACAAAAAATATTGTTCAAGCGATGGAGGAAACGTCGCGCAGAAGAGACCATCAAATAAAATATAATAAGCAACACAACATCACCCCTACTACCATCATTAAAGAAATCTCTGGTGGCATCATCGAAATTCTCTCCAAGGCCAACAAAAAGAAAACAGATTTAAAACAAGATAAAATTCTCAAACTCTCGCCAAATGAACTAAAAAAACATATTGAAGAGCTTAAAAAGAAAATGAAAATTGCGGCCTCTGAACTTCGCTTTGAAGAAGCGGCCCGTATTCGCGATGAAATCAAAATGATTCAAGAAATACAGCTCTATTACTAAAACTCAAAAAAGATTAAACATGACAAAACTTTTTTCTTCTTTAAAAATATCCAGCTCTCTTACTCTCAAAAATCGTCTGGCCAAAGGGGCCATGAGTGAAAATCTCGCCTCTTCTAGCGATAAGCTTCCCTCTCACTTGCACAACAAACTCTACGAACGCTGGGCAAAAGGAGGTCTCGGCCTCTCTATGACAGGCAATGTGATGGTGGACTCTTTACATCTCGGAGAACCTGGAAACGTTGTTATTGAAGGAGAATCAAAACTCTTAAAAGAGCGGCTAAAGAATTGGGCCCAAAGTGCCACCATTAATGATACGGCCTGTTTTGTTCAACTCAATCATCCTGGAAAACAATCACCCAATTTACTGACAAAAACACCTCTGGCCCCTTCTGCCATTCCCCTCCACCCTTCTATGAGAAAGCTTTTTAATCCTCCACGCGCCATGAGTGAAGAAGAAATTTTGGATGTCATTAAGCGCTTTAGTCATGCCGCTAAACTTTGCTACGAGGCCAATTTTTCAGGTGTGCAAATTCACGGTGCTCACGGCTATCTCGTCAGTCAATTTCTCTCCCCTCTTCACAATCAGCGCCATGACAAATGGGGAGGAAGTGCTGAAAAGAGAATGCGTTTTGTAATGGAGCTCTATCGCAGTATGCGTCAACATACTCACAAAGATTTTCCCATCAGCATCAAGCTCAACTCTGCCGATTTTCAGAAAGGGGGATTTAGTGAGGAAGAATCGATGGAAGTTATGAAAGCACTCTCCCAAGAGGGCATTAACTTTATTGAAATCTCAGGGGGAAGTTATGAGGCCCCTGTTATGATGAACCCCAATGAAAAAATCAAAGAGAGCACCAAAAAGCGCGAGGCCTATTTTCTTAGCTTTGCCGAAAAAATCCGAAATCATCTTCCCACAACGCCTCTGATGGTAACAGGTGGGTTTCGCACAAAAAGTGTGATGGAAGAGGCACTCCAGAGCGGTTGTCTCGATCTTATTGGGCTAGGGCGTCCTTTGGCCATTGATCCTGATTTTCCAAAAAAGTTAGAAGAAAACAAAGTAAAGACCATCTCTGTTCCGCCTATTCGAACAAATATTAAGGCCATTGATAAAACGGCGATGCTAGAAATTAGTTGGTATGCGCTGCAAATGAGGCGAATGGCGCAGGGAAAAGAGACCATCCCACAGATGTCGGCCCTCTCGGCCTTTATAAAGTCAACGCTACTCTATGGTGGCCAATTATTTAGAAGGGCCAGAAGTAATTGATGCCTTGAGCTCAAGGGTAACAGAAGCTTTCATATCTGGATTACCGAGATAATATCCTCGAAGAAAATATTTGAATTTATCACCCAGCCCCTCTTCCTCTTCAAAAAGAAAATCAAAATCTTCAACAAGAAGAGCAGGACTTTGTTTAACTTGCGGAGCATAGTAGACTTCTTCTAAATTAGTAAAAAAAACATCTATGAGTCTAGGGGATCTTTTCCTCATAAAAATATCATCATGCCTAATATCTCGATGAAAAAAACCATGAGCATGAAGATGACCAAGAGCGAAACCTAGGAAGCTATAATATTCTTTGAGAGTTAAATCATCCCTTAAAGGTCTTTTTGTAAGCAAAACGCAAGGCCCCTCATTATTTTTTGCTTCAGAAACATAGGAAGGAAAAACAAAGACGCCTTTTAAAGCAAGTGGAAGATTTCCTTTAAAACGAAGTAACTGGTTTATTTGCGCCAATTTTTGGCAAGAAGTTTCTTTAACGATGTACTGAACTCCCCCCGCAGATTCAACCCAATGAAATCCTTCGCGGTTTGGGTTCGTACCTATTTCGGCAATCTGAAATCCAGAAATTTCAGCAGGTAGCTTTTCTTCTAAAACAGGTAACAGGATATTCGCAGAATAACAATCTCTCTCTTCGCTGACTTCAGAGGCATTGAGGAAAAAACTCACCATAAAAAAGGGCAATAAAACAAGTTTACATTTTTTTAATTTTTTCATAGGGCGCAGAATGACAAAACTCTAAAAAAAATTCAAGGAGAAAAGTCGGGGGAATGCTCAGGCGTCGCCTTTTGAAGATGGGGAATCAACAATAAATTTTGTTCTATCTCGAGAAGTCTTTTAAAGGAAGTTAAATCTACAGCAAAGCGTTTGGCATTATAGAGCTGAGGAATGAGAAAAAAATCAGCAGCAGTGAGCTCATTTCCCACCGAATAGAGTCCCCCCGCACTTATTTTATTTTCAAAGGCCTGAAGGCCTAGTTCTATCCAAAAACGGCAAAAATCCTTGACGTCTCCTTTGGCCGCCGCAAATCTGCGTTCAATTTCTTGCTGGAGGCGTAATCCTTGGAGGGGCTGAATTCCAGAATTGATGATTTCACAAAGCTCAACTGTACGAGCAAAAGAGCGTGCATCGCTAGGAAAGATTGGATTTTCGGGATGGGTTTTATCGAGGTAAAGCATAATACTCATGGACTGAGAGAGAAGAAAGTCTTGTTCTTTCCAGAGAGGAACTTCGGCCTTAACGTTGAGCTTCAAATAATCTTCACTATACTGCTCTCCCCCATCTTTCACTAAGTGAATGGCCTTATAATCATAATCGATTTTTTTATAGGCAAGGGCCAAGCGAACACGGTAAGAGCAAGAACTTCTATAGTAACTATAAAGTGCAGGCAGCATTTAATTATCCTTAAAAAATCATGACAGCGTTTATCTTTTTTTAGTACACTTTTGAATATGAAAAAACAATTACAACTTCACTGGCCTATGCTGGCCACTCTTTTTTTCTTTTTTTGCTACTACTGTTTTTACGTCTATCAGGCCTATTCAGTTAATGTGCCGTGGCTGGCCACTCTCACCCATTTTTACGTTTTTGATCTCTATTATCAGGGCAAACTCACTCTTTTTGGCGCTACGCAATACTATGCCGAACACACCATGCTGGGAAATAATCTCTTAATGCTTCTAAATGCCATAACCACAGGTTATACAGTTCTTTGGGATAACTACCTTTTTCCTATCATCTTTTCACTCTCTTCCATCCTCGTCTATTTTTCTTTTAAAAAATGCTTTCCTCTTAAGCAGGCCCCTTTTTATTACCTTTCTCTTCTATTTGTTTTTCATTCTGTAACCCAAAGATCAGGCCAAGGGATGGATACGACTTTTGTTATTGCCTCTTTGTGGGCCATCGCCATTTTTCTTTTAATCGAAAAATACCAGGGGAAGGAAAGCCTTTTTTTTTATTTAACTCTCGCTTTCCTCATGTTTACTTATACTTTTTTATGGGCGGGAGGATATAGCGCTGGTGTATTTTTTGCCTTACCTCTCTACCTTCTTTTCTTTTGGAAGCAGGAGCCCATCACAAAAAAAATTATTCTTCTGCTTTTTGTTTTTTCCTGTATTGCTCTTTATTCTGCCCAAACTCATTACATCCTAAAAAATCCCTATATTTCTTTTAATTTCATAGAAAAGTTAAAATTCTTAATCACTCATCCTCTTATCTATCCCAAATATATTTTAACCAGCATTGCCGCGGGTATTACTTTTGGCCAAGGAAATAAATTCCATCTCATCCTCGGTTTTTTTCTATTCTCATCTTTTGCTTATTTGTTCATTAAAGAGAGAAAAAAAATCCCTCCTCTTGTTGTACTTTTTTTTGGTTATGGGCTAGGAATCGCAACGGCCATCTCTATTGGCCGAAACTTTAAAGATTATATGTGGACAACTTCATCTTGGTATCTTCATCACTGGAAATTTTATATTCTTGCTCTTATCTGGTTGGCCCTTCTTCACTATGCTAGAAAAAAATCAAAGTTCTCTCTTTTCGTTTTAGGAGTCATTTTTTGTGTGAATATTTCTTCTCAAATAACAGTCTGGCAAGGGGCCCCGCAAATGAAAAAACATTGGGAGACATTAGAGAATTTTGCCCTCAATTATCATGAACTCGATCATCTTAAAGAGGATGAATTAACTCCTTTTTTACTTAATAAAAAAGATACGCGCCACTATCTCAATATTTTAAAAAAATACAATTTAGGCCCTTATGAAAAAAAATCTTATTAGCCTCATGCTGCTTTTGCTTATCGCAGCAAATACCATTCTTTTCACCTTTTTCTTCTCCAATCCTCTTCCTGTTGGAGATGAATGGCGCTATCTTTCTTTATATCTTCCTTCTTTCTTAGAAGGAAATTTTTCTCTGTTCTCACTTTGGGATGGTCAACACCCACACCCCGTCTCCATTGGCTTTTTTTTAATTTGTGCTAAATTTTTTCACCTACAACTTGTCTATCAAAACATGCTCAATGTTTTTTTTCTCTTGGCGGGCATTATCACTTTACTCAAAACATTCTCTGGTAATTTTTCTTTAAACTCTTTAATTCCCATCATTCCTCTCTCCTTGATTATTCATCCTTATGTTTCATCATGGGCCATTAGTACCACCTTTTACATTTCTCTTTTTCTTATGGTACTTTTTCTCTATTTAAAAGAAAAAAAATCTTATTTTTTCGCATCATCTTCAGTCTTATACATGCTCTCTCTTTCCAATTTCAACATCTCTTTAATTTTCATGGCATCACTTCTCACCTATTATTTTTTTTCAAAAAGATGGTCTTCTTTTATACAAATTACCCTAACAACACTCATCTCATGCATTAGTATCCTTTTCATTAAAGGATTTATTTTTCATCAAGCAAATGGACTAAATAATTT
>CALDHR010000259.1 GCA_937898585.1 uncultured Oligoflexia bacterium | reverse complement strand
TGGAGATAAAAGGATGAAGTAGGCGAGGGAGCCAATCAAAAAAAGCAATCTTCTCAAAAAAGAAAGAAAGAAGAAACCGTTCGCATCTCTATTGAACAGTCATCGGAAAATTTAGAGAGCTATACTTTTGATGCGCGCGGAATGAGGCTCATTGACTTTGAAAGTGATCTCATGATTTATCTCAACGCTCTCTATCGCCAAGAAATTCCTTTTTTGGAAGTTATTCACGGCCATGGAGATGGCGTTCTCAAAGAAAAGCTGCGCGAGATTCTCAAAACAGAGGCGGCCATCAGTATCGAAAAAAATGAATCGGGCAATGATGGAAGTACTACCTTGCGCTTTAAAAAATAAAAGGTCAAAAAAAGATGTTAAAAGTTTGCTTAACAGGCGCCACCGGATTTATTGGAAAAAATCTTCTCGCCTCCTTGGAAAAAAATTCCAATATTGAAGTTATTGCTTTAAGCCGCAAGGTATCTCCTCTCATGGATAATGCAAAAAAGGGCAATGTGACATGGAGAAGATGCAATGGGTTTTCTCTTATTGATGTTGAAAAGGCCACTGAGGGTGCTGATATTCTCATCTATCTCATTCACTCCATGCTTCCTTCGACGGCGCTCTCTCAAGGAACTTTTTCAGATTTTGATCTCTATTTGGCCGATAACTTTGCTCGCGCGGCAAGCAAAAATAACATAAAAAAAATTATCTACCTTAGCGGTATCATTCCCCCTCATGTTCAATTGTCCAATCATCTTCTCAGTCGCCTCGAAGTGGAAAATGTTTTATCCCAATTTGATAATAATCTTACCGTTTTAAGGGCCGGTCTTATTGTAGGACCAAATGGAAGCAGTTTTACGATTCTAGAAAAACTTATTCGCCGGCTGCCGGCCCTTATTTGTCCGGCCTGGACGCTCACCAAAGGACAACCCATTGATCTTCAAGATGTCTTGGCCAGTCTTGAGCATTGCGTGGATAACTTTAATGATTTAGAAAAAGTTTATGATATCGGTGGTCCTGATATTTTGACTTACAAAGAAATGTTGGAAAAGACGGCCGAAGTGTTAAAGAAAAAAAGATATATTTTTAATGTTCCTTTTTTTTCCCCAGGTCTCTCTAAACTCTGGGTTTCTCGCATTACTTCAACTCCCTCAAATCTTGTCTACCCCTTAATTGAATCTCTTAAACATGAAATGCTGGTGGATGAAAAGCAGCAACTTGTTTTAAAAAATCACTCTTACACTTCTTTTTTCTCTTCTTTGAAGAGAGGAATTAGTCCCAATGCGGGAGGATGGGGGCGTATTATTATTAACTATAATGCTAATATTAACTTTAGATGGATGGAAAATGTCACTTCTATTCAACGAATTAAATCACCTTCACTTCACTCTGCTGAAAAAATGGCGGCCCTTTATTTTGATTGGCTCCCTCGCCTACTTCATCCTTTTATCTCCATAAAAAAAGAAGAGGAGGATGATATTATTATTTTTCAGCTCTTCAATAAAATAAAACTTCTTATTTTAAAAAAAAGCAAAGAGCGAACAGGAAAAACACGCATTGTTTATTATATCAGAGGGGGGATTCTTGCTCGAGAGACGACTCTTAATGGAAGATTAGAGTTTCGATGGATTGAGACAAGTCAGTCCACCCTGATTGCTCTTTTAGACTATCGTCCTTCTCTTCCTTGGTTTATCTATAAATATACTCAGGCGATTATTCATTCTCTTATCATGAATCGCTTCAATTCTTATATCAACAAATTGGTGCCAGGAGTAAAATGGTAGCAAGGGAGCGTTATTTCAAAAGTTTCCAGGAGTAAATGACGCGCTATTGCTACCATTTTACTCCTGGCACCGAATTTCAAAATTTAAAGGGATTTACCAAATCGATTCCAGCGAAAAAGATTTCTTTTGGCGTCTTCTTCTTTGTCTCCCGAAGGATAGCTAAGAGAAAGCCAAATAACGAGGGCCTTCCCTATAATATCTTCTTGCTTAATGGTTCCCCAATAGCGCGAATCATTAGAAAAATCGCGGTTATCTCCCAAAACAAAATACTCATTCTCTGCTAATTTTTTTTCTTTCATGCGCGACTTTGAAAAATTCTCACGCGAGAGCTGATAAAAAAAGCTCTTTTCCCCCAACTCCGCCAAATAGAGATCAAAGTGAAAGGGGCCAAAAAAACGACGATTTTCTCGCTCAAAAAACTTACTCTTAATTCTCTTTTCTGAAATTTTTTTTCCATTGAGATAAATTTTTTTGCGCTTAATCTCAATAGTATCTCCGGGAATGGCCACCAGTCTCTTAACCAACACCATGCTGTGATCTTCAGGAAAACGAAAGACAACCACATCACCTCTCTTAGGAGAAGAAGGACCAAAGAGATAATTTCTTGTAAAAGGAATTTTTAATCCGTAGCTCACCTTGCTTACAAAAATGAAATCCCCTGCAAGCAAGGTGGGAACCATGGAGCCTGTGGGAATTTTATAAGGTCCCGCAATATAGGTTCTAACAAAAAGTAAAAAAGAGAAAAGGGCCAATAGCTCTATGAAGCGTTTCCAGAAACGCCTCCTCTTTTCTCGCAAAAATGAAATGGTCATTGTTTTAATTCGCGACGAAAATAATATTCTGTGATTTTTCGCGCAAGATAGGCCGCTTTGACATACCAGCGCTTTTTATTCACTAGCATAACAGCAATGGAAACACCATGGCCCACTTCTTCTACATTATTTTCATCTTTGGGAAGAGCATACATAATAAACCAATCGCGTTTACCAAAAGGTACCCCTCCCGTCAAACTGCCCGTCTTTCCCCCCATCTCTAACTTGCCTTTGAGTTTTCGCGAAAAACGACGAAATGATTTTCGTGCCGTTCCTTCCACAATAGTTCTCTTCATAAGTTCGCGCAGCTCTTTGGCCACCTCACTACTCACCACCTGTTTATCTGTCTGTCCTGGTAGAATAAGATCTTCTCCTGCAACAGATAAATTTACCTTATCAATAAAGCGCGGATAAACCAGCTTTCCCTTGTTGGCCGCCACAGAAACCATTAAGGCCGCATGCAAAGGAGAAATTAAGGTCTCTTTATTAAAGCCAGAGGCGAGTTCTGCTGCATGATAGGTATCAGTAGAGCGCTGAAAGACAGAAGGATAGAGAGGAAATTCATAATTAATACCTTCATTAAATCCAAACTTTTTGGCCATCTCATAGAGATCTCCTGGCCCTAAAAGCTGTTCTGCTGCACGCGCGAACACGACATTATTTGATTTAGCAAAAGCTCGCTTAAAAGTAGATGTCCTTGCACGACCACGCTTTGAATCAGGTTTTAACTGATAGCGATAAAGCGTTGTAGAGCGACCGCGGTACGTAAAATTCTCATCGGTGGAAAAACCACTTTGCTCTAACAAGGCCGCCGAAGTCACTACTTTAATTAAACTTGCCGCTGGGTGATGAGGCCCTAGGGCCAATTGGGGGGTAATCTCTCCTTTTTTCCGTGAAAAATCATAAAGAGAGAGAACTTTTCCTGTTCGATTTTCTAAAACCACCACAGAAGCGTAATCAGGTCGATAGCGGCCGATAATTTTTTTTATTTGCGCTGTAAGCTCTTCATCAAAGGAGTAGGTGAGTGTTAATGTTTCATGTTTATCTTCGACGGAAATACTTGAAGGAAAAGAATGCTTTTGGGCCAAATCATCTTTAATATGTTGACGGACAACATTGAGATAATAAAAAGAGCTACTATCCACATCTTCTTTTTTTGTAACGTAATCTTCATCATTGAGAAGCTCTAGTGAGAGGCCTTCTGTTTTTAATTGAGTCATGGCATCGGGGATAGAATAAAAAAGAAAAAAGAACATAGCAAAGCTAAAAAATAAGGTAGAAAAAGGAGATTGAAAAAAAGTAAAAAGACGTTTTTTTTTCTGCTGATAATAACGGATTTGCATAGTTCCTTTACGGACGGTTAGAGGTTCCTCTTTACCTTTATTATGCCACAAATCCTTTCGCTATGACAAAAAATTCAAAACTGCAGCTTCGCGTGGATTTTGGTCGAAAATAACTAATGCTCTTAAAGCGCTTTTTATTGCTGTTTAAAAAATTTCTGACATCATTGCTTTCAAAACACTTCATCACAAGATGACCGTCTTCTCGCAAAACAAGAGGCAGAAGATGAAAAATTTTTTCCACCAAATTCAGTGATTGGGCCTGATCCACCATCTTAATTCCCGTTGTCTTTGGCGCCATGTCAGAGCAGATGACATCGAAAAGCTCTGTTGCAGCAAAATCTTCAAGTTTTTCCATTTCAAAAATATCGCCTTGAAGAAGAGTAGTGTTTCGCCCAAGATCGGGAATAGGCCTCTCTTCTTGCAAGTCCATCCCCACCACTTTGCCGTGAGCTCCTACTTTTTTACTGAGGTATTGCACCCAGGAGCCCGGAAAATAACCGAGATCTAAAACCTTCATTTTGGGATGAAGAAGGGAGAATTTTTTATCAATCTCTTCGAGTTTAAAGACGGAGCGTGCGACAAAGTTGTGTTTTTTTGCTTCGTTAAAATAGTGATCTTTGACAACAAAACTCATTGTTTTTCTCTTTTTTTCATCTTTTAAATAAATTTATCCTCATCTTTCATGAAATCAGCACAACTTACAATGCTTTTTTTATTACATTTTTTTAAAACGTCTTTTATAGTCAGGTTTTGCCTGTGGGAGGCACAATATAAATATTATTTATTTTAACGGGTGTTTTTTATGGATTTCTCATCTCTTGATTCTTCAGAATGTTACATGCATGCTCAGAGCTTTCTTTTTTTTCATCAACTGCTTTTTTCTCCTCTAACAGGAAGTAAGAGAAGGCGCGAATTTAAAGAGACTCTTCGCTACCTTTCTCAAAACACAGGTCCACTTTTTTGCTCACAAAGCAGCGCACCTCTTTCTGCTGAGCTTCATTCTTTTAACTGTTTTTCCATGGTAAGAAGAAGTGATGAGGCCGTAGCTCCTCACTATATTCAACTCAACAGCGCTCTTATTAAAAGATTCAAACAAAACCTTCTTTTAACGGCCTAAAAAAATTATGTTAAGGCCCTTTTTCATGATGTTAAAATCCCTTCTCCCTTTTTTCATTGTTATAGGTTTTCTGAGGCCTCAACTTACAATGGCAAAGGATCCTCTTATTCTTGAAGAGGGAACACGCGACTTTCGCCATTTTTCTCTTGCTGAGTTTGATGAATGGTTTGCAACGTCTCAAGCAAATAATCAAAAAGATTTATCACACTCTCTTTTCCCTGATAAGGCCTTAAATGGAAAAGACTTAAGGTCCCTTAATTTAAGTAACTGTGATCTACGCAACCAGCCTCTCGAAAATATCACTGAGGCATCTCTGCGTCACACCAACCTCTCTGGCTCAAAGCTACAAAAAAACTCTTTGAATGGAAAAATTCTCTGTTGCTGCAATTTAAGCAACTGTAATCTACGCAATCAACCCCTTCGAAATATTGGAAGTAATTCGCTGCGCCTTACGAATCTTTCGGGCTCACGCCTGCAAGATGGCTCTTTAAATGGAAAACTTCTCCTTCGCACAAACTTGAGTCACTGTGATTTAAGAAACCAACCTTTGCTCCGTCTTTTTGGGGGAAAAATTAGTCATGTCAATTTCTCTGGATCTCAATTTGCTCCAAGATCCTTACTTCACAAAAAGATAACTCATTCATCTTTTATTGGTTGTGATTTAACTCACCAGCAGCCCCTGCCCTTTTCTCCTCTTTTCTTTCATTACAACACCTGCCTTCTTACTGAGTTTCATGGATTTACAAGACCCTTCTCAACTCTCCTCTTTGAATCTAATGCAGAGGCACTGAGAGTAACTCTCTTAAACTCTCCAACGACGCCCCCTCTCTTTAACCAAGAAATGACAATGGAAGAATTTCATGTGGCCAATCAACTCTTTCAATCTTTTAAAAAAGAGAAACGAGCTAAACGAAAAAAAAATTTCTCTTCTATTTTACGACTTAATCGTCTTCCCAATGAAATCTTACTTCAAATATTCTCGTCTCTTCCTCTCACAGACCTTCTTTCTCTCGCACTTGCTGATAGACGTTTTTTTCAATTACTGCAAGACAAGCATTTATTAACAAAGTTAACTCTTTTATTTACTCCTCGTGATTATAGCAATTGTCAGCAACAAAGAGAGCTTGTCCCAGAGATCTCAAATAAAGATATAATGGCCCTTATATCCACCTTAACAAAAAATAAGAAGCTTCTTAAAAAACATCCTTCTTTCCTAGAGCTTCTTCGTTAAAAAAGATTGCTCAAAAAAATCTTCACTCGCCCCTCAAAGTGAGAGTCCAGCAAAATAAGTAAAATATAGAGTGCATAGATAAGATTCTTTTTTGACTGCATTCTTCCCACCGCACAAAAAATAACTTCAAGGGGAATAAGCATGCAAAAAGAGAAAAAATAATTCCAATAAAGATGAAGACTCAAGACGGGGTCCCCCCAAAGAAGAAGTGACCAAAAAAGAAAAAAGCCCAGTGAAAAGAGAAAATAAGATCCTGTAAAAACTTTGCGCAAAGGAAGAAGAATTAAAGAGCGAAAAAAAAGAACAAAAAGCAAGGGGGCAAACAAAGACAAAACATAAACGCCCTTTCTTCCCATGGCCTGAACAACGATATCCCCCATAACATCAAAAGACATTTCACTAGAGAAAAAAACGAAATCTCCAGGCCGATAAAAAAAGAGGAGAACCGCAAAAAAAGGGCCAATAGAAAAATATTTAATCACCTGCTTTTTAAACCACGATGTCTTGTGGCGATAAAAAGAAAAGAGAGTAAAGATAAGCATGAGAAAAACACCAAGCCCCATCAAGGGAGAGTGAAGGAGAGCGTAAAAGAAAAGAAGCCCAATAAAAAGAGCACTTCTATAACTACTAGAATTAATAAACCAACAAAAGGCCCAAAGAGTTAAAATAGGGAGGGAAAGGGCCGTTGTAGAAAAAAGATTTCCCTCTAAGTCCTTAATAAGGGCCCATGAAGAGGCAAAGGCCAAAGGGCCCAAAAGAGCAATACGACGTGAAAAAAAATGGCGCAAAAAAGCATAAAAGGCCAAAAGAGAAATCCCTATTCCCCAAAAATAAAAGAAAAATACCACCATTAGTGTAAACTGCTCAGGACGATGCCAAAAAGGAGAAAAAAGCCAGCGAAGATAGTTCCACATACTGAGCGTTACATGGGGGTTTTTAAGGAGTGTTTGCTTGGAGGCATGAAGCAAAGAAATGGTATCGAGCTGAGGTAAGGAGAGAAAAACCATCAAAAGAGTGAGAAGCAAAACCAGTTTTTCAAAAGGATCTAGATAGCGAAACTCAGCAAAATGGCGTGTCGGCCCTTCTTCTACAATTTTTCCACGCGTTGGCCATGAATAAAAGAGGCCAAAGAGAAGCCAAGTTCCCCAAAAAGAAAAGTTGAGAAGGGGGCTTGGGAAATAAACACTCCAGTTAAAGAGTACCAGCATAATCATCATCCCCATCAAGAGGCGATAGACTGGACGATCGAGAGCACTGTGTACTTTGTAGTAAATTTTAAAGCGATAATCAATTTCTCGCCCCAAGTAATACCATTGAAGAAGCAAAAAAAAGAAATAGTAACAAGAGCTGAAAAAAAGATAACCTTTTGTTCCTTCTAAACTCTCCCGCCAAGGGAGCATAGGACCTGAAGGAAAAAAGAGCAAAAAAAAGATTAAAAAGATCAACAATCGGGAAAGAAAAAAACTCGCTTTTCTCTTCACCCAATTATTTTTATCGCTATCCATCATAATCATAAAAAATCCCAACAATGCAAAAAGTTACCCAGCAAGATTCACCGCATTATCCGTGCTATCCTCAGAGGGTATACCCTAATGCCAACGCTTTTCAAAGGAGAGACCACATGGGCCTATCTTTTGGCCCCATCAATTCCGGCCTTCCTAAAGATATTGTGAAACAAATCATGGAAGCAGAGAAAATCCCCTTGGGCAATATTGAAAAACGAAAAGGAAAAGTCGAAGAGAAATCAAAACTCGTTGGCGAACTAGGGACGCTCCTTGAGGATTTGCGCAAAATAACACAAACAAACAATACTCCTAATGGCTTTTTAGAACTCAAAGTAAGTACCAATAACGATATCATTGACGTCGTTCTCGATAAAGAAAAGGCCATTCCTGGACGCTATCAATTTCAAGTAGACGATCTTCCTCAAAAATCTTCGGCCTTTTCTAGTGGCTTTGCCGATCCCAATGAAAGCTACATCGGTGTTGGCTTTATACAGTATCATCTTCCAAGTGGTGAGACGCGCGATATCTATATTGACTCAGATCATGCCACTCTCGAAGGTGTGGCCAAACTCATTAACCGAGATCCCGAGTTAAAAATGAAGGCCTTTGTGGTTAATGACGGTTTTGGTGGAGAGACCCCTTGGCGCCTTCTTCTTTCTGTACAAGATACAGGTGATGAGAACAACGCTGAGTTTCCCTATTTTTATTTTGTGGATGGCGATCAAGATTTTTATCTTGAATATGAACGCGAGGCCCATGATGGACTCGTTCTTCTAGAGGGACAAGAAATCGAAGTCAATAAACACGAAGTCAACGATCTCGTGCCAGGTCTTGGTATAAAGCTTAAAAAGGCCTCCCCGGGAGAAGAGTTTACCATTGATATTTCAGAAGATATCACGGCCATCAATGAAAAAGTTGTCTCTCTTGTAGAAAAGTTTAACGCTGTTATCTCCTTTATTTATACTCAAAATAAACTCGATCAAAACTCAGATACTTCAAGGACTCTGGGTGGAGATATCACTTTACAAAATATTGAAATGCGCCTGCGCAACCTCATCTTTCAAACCTACCCGACGCCTGCAGGGCCTAGACGCCTTGGCGATCTTGGCATTGCCTTTGAGCGATCGGGACTTTTAAAACTGGACACCAACAAACTCTCCAATGTTGTAGAAAAAGAATTCAAGCTTCTCGCCAATATTCTCCTAAGCACCAAAGACGAAGATGGCCGTATTGTGCCCGGCTTTATTCCGCGCCTCAATGGCATCCTCAATGGAATGCTCAACATGCCTAGTGGGCTTATTCCCATGAGAAAGCAAGGGTTTCGCAGCAGTATTAAAATGCTGGATAAACAAATTGAAGATAAACAGCGCATTCTCGATAAACGCGAAACAATGCTCAAAGATAAATTTGCTCGTCTTGAAGGAACTATTGCAGGGCTCAAGAGTCAAGAGGCCGGCGTGGCCTCCATGGCGCAAGGTGGACAGGGATAAGTAAAACTTAGAAAAGGAAGAGATAAAGATGAGTTACGGTATTGGGGCCTACAAAAAAACATCAGTTCATACGGCCAGTAAAGAACAAGTTCTTATTATGCTCTATCAAGCGGCCATTAAGTTTTGCAAGAAGGCGATTGTGGCCATTGAGGAAAAAAACATTCCTGAAAAAGGAGAGCAAATTGGTCGGCTTCAAGATATTATCATTGAGCTCAACAATGGACTTGATTTTGAAGTAGGTGGAGATATTGCGCGTGAGCTCTCTTCTCTCTATGATTTTCTTCTTTATTCAACAACACAGGCCAATTTAAATTTTGATATTAAGCTTCTTCAGTCATGCCAAAATATTCTTGAAACTCTTTTGCGGGGATGGATTCAGGCCATTGATTCTCTAAAAAAAGAACAACAACAAGAACACAGACCTGAACACAAAAGAGATCTCTAATGGTAAACGAACTTATCTCCCTTCTCGAGAGGCAGTATCAATTTGTTCTTGAAGTTCTCTATTTGGGACTTGAAATTCTTAAATATGCTCAAAGGGACGACAAGGGCCAACAAAGAAAGATGAGTGATGATAATATTGCCGATCTTCTGGCCTTGCAGGAAAACCGTCAGCGCCTTATTGAACAGCTTTTTCATCGGCAAGACAAAATTGATCTCTTTTTTCAAAAAATTGATACCTCTTATCTGCTGGGCCCTATTATTGACAAAATCAACCATATTCAAGAAATTACGCAGAAAAAAATTGAACTTATTTTAGAGCAAGATGTTCTTTTGGTGGACTATCTTCAGCAAATCAAAAATAGTGTCAAAGAAGATCTTGTAAAAACCTCCATCCAAAACGAAGTTCATCGAAGTTATTCAAGTAAAAACATCAAGAATAAATAAGAAATCTCTCTCTTTTTGAACTTGGCCTAAAAGAGCAATTTTGGTTACAATAGTGTAATCAGGAGATCTTATGCAAGAAAAGCCTTTAGACATCGCTCACTATGAAATTCTTACGAGTAAAACACTCCATAAAATTCCCGTAGTGAATCACGTTCAGCTCCACTCTCTAGAGGATCCTCTTTTAGAAGCAAAAAAGTTTATCCATCATTTTGAAAAACAGATTCAAGAGAAAAGAAATTATTTTGTTTTGGGCCTTGGTTTTGGTCATCATCTTCAGCAGCTGGCCCTTCGAGCACAATTTTATCATCAAGATCAATGGGAAATGGTTGTTGTAGAGCCCAATCAACGAACTATTGCTGACTTTCATCTCTACCGTCCAGTTGATTTGGGAAAAAAATTTGATATTTTAACAGGCCCTGTTCAAGATCTCTATAGCAATGAAAAATTTGTCCGTTTCTTGAGTACATCACCTGTGCTTCTTTCTCATCCCCAGAGCATTCAAGTCTACGAACAATACTTTAAAGATCTTTTTTCTTTTCGCGCCAATGATTCCATCGAAGAGATTCGTGAATCTATTAAAGACCCTCATTTTAAAATTTACCTTCAACAATTTCATGGTGACTATCACTTAATTGATTGTCTAAAAGAAGTCAGCAATAAAAAAAGCGAAAATAAGTTTGATTATCTTTTACTAACGGCCAATTTTCTCTCGTCATAAGAGGTTCTATGTCTAAAAAAAATGTTCTTTTCATTCATTTTAAGCGCTATGGTGATCTCTTAATGCTCTCATCGGTTTTAGAGTCTTACCGCCATGCTCATCAAGACTGTTCTCTTCATCTTTTAGTTTTTGAAGAATTTGCTCATGCTGCCGAAATTATTAAAAGAGTTGATAAGGTCCATCTTTTTAATCGTCAGCATTTTAATTTCTTAAAGAAAAATCATCTCATTAACAAGTCTTACCTGCTTAATGACCTTCACTCTTATTTAGAGAGCTTTAAAGAGTATCATTTTCAAGAAATCATCAATCTTTCTTTTGATCAACTCTCCATGTCTATAATCTCTTATCTTTCTCCTCCTTCTTTTAAAGGAATCTCTTTTGATGAAGAATTTAATCCTAAATTTTCCAATCAATGGGCCTTTCTCTTTAATGAAATAGGAACACAGGACTATGCCTCGGGACTTCATCTTGTTGACTGGCATCATCTTATTTTAGAAGTCCCTTATCACCGCCTTGATACCAGTCAAATGATTCCCGTCAAAACTAATCCCTCTTATAATCAATTGGCCTTTGAGCAGATGAGCTCTATTCGAAAGACAGAATCATCGCGCGGGAAAAATAGTTATCTCATAGGCCTTTATCTTTCCGGATCAAAAAAAGAAAAGACGCTGCCCGTCTCTACCATCGCTAGACTTATACAGTTGATTATTGAAAATAATCTCGGAATACCTCTTCTTCTCATTGCTCCCCTCGAAAAAGAAAAAAAGCTGGCCAATGAAATTATTGCTCTTACAAAAGAGCATCTCATCACCATTGAAATGGATTTTATCAGTGCCCCTAGTATTCTTTTTAATTTAGATCTACTTGTTACTCCTGATACGGCCATCAAACACCTTGCTGTTTTAACGGAAACCAGCATGATTGAAATTTCTCAAGGAATGCCTCTTTTATGTAAGCATGGCGGAAGAGTGAAGGGATCGCTTATTGTGAGTAAAATGGCCTCGATGGAGAGAAATAAATCAATTGAGAGTATTACGGCCCTTGATTTATTTCAAATTATTCTCTTGAAGCAAAAAAAGATTACTCTTAAAGAGCTTAAGCTCTCACGTCAAACAACTCTTTATCAAGCAGAGGAGGATTCTCTTGGTGTCTTCTATCACTATCTAACAGGAAATCGAAATAGCGACTATGAACTTAGTCAAAATTTATCGCGCTCTCTTTTAAAGGCCATTTACTTTCATCAGTTTTCCAACAGCTCTCTTCATCGCGTCTTAGATAATTTTGAAAGAAGCGAAATTTCTCATTGGCTTGATTTTGAAAAAGAGTGTCTTACTCTTACTATTAAAGTTCTCTTAAAAACGCTTGAACTCAATAGGGCCTCACAAGGACCTGTGGTTAATACGGCCACAGAAGAACAACTTGTCATGATAAATCGTCTTGCATCATGGCCAATGCTTTTAGGTATTCCCCTTAAAGTTTTTTCTGCCAAGTGGGCCAACTGTAAAGAAAAGAGCTCTTCTGCTTTAGAGAAACATCTTTTAGAATTAAAAAATAATATTCAGATTTACACTCAACTTATTACTCAGATAAGTAATCAAGAAGCTCCCTCGCAAAGAACTCCCTCAAAGCAGGTTCATCTATGAAAAAAAATATTTTTTTTATAGCTCCTCAAGAGGAATCTTCTGCCTGGCAACTTCTCACTGTTCTTATGCAAAGAGAGGAAAAAGAAAAAAAAGAAGATCTTTTTTTTTGCCATAGCTTTTCCTTTCTCAACTATGCTGAGAATTATTTTTCCCCATATGGCATTCACCTTTTTTATTACAAAGAAGAGGAATCTCTCTTTTCTTTAGTTGAAGAGAATAAAAGCAATCTTACGACTCTTATGAATTTTTCTCGCCTGCAGCTTCCTCTTTCTTTAAAGCAAGAAGAGCTGCAGCATGTTTCACTCTTTGGACCTATTATCCTAGAGGGAAAAACTTTTTACCTCAATGATTGCTGGAATTATCCACAAATCACTCAGATGACTCCTGTTGATATCCCTACAGGGCCCTCTCTGACTTCTTTTTTTCAACAGTTTTTTCTCTCTTCCCTTAAAGGGGATCTCTCTCCAAAAGAAAAAAAGGAAGAAAAAAACCGAGAAAATAATAAAGATACTCCTTTTATTCTCTATTCCTACATTCATGCTGTAAATAATCTTGCCGAAAGAAGTTATGAAGCACTTGAGTTTTTATTGCTTTTTTTAAAGAAGCATCCAAATAGCAATATCTACCTTCTTACTTCTGCTCCTCTTCATTCTTCAACTCAAGATCTTCTTCATCACCCCATGCTTGAAAAATATCAGAGTCAACTTTTCTTACTTCAAGAAGAGGCGCTTCTTCAAGACCTCTCTCTTTTAAAAAATTTCCACCTCCTAATAGGGTATTATCGAGGTTACTTTCATCTTGCCGCTACTTATTATGAACTTCCCACACTTACTTTTATGACTTCAGAGAAAAGAATAGAATCTGCCTTTCCTTTAGGAGAAAAGAGCTTTCTTGTGGCCTACAAACAAGAAGAGCTGCCTAATTTAAAAGATTTCCAGCAATTAACGCTTTTACTTTCCACGCAACTTTTATCGCAAGAAGAGTTCTCTCCTCTTATCATTGAAGAATTGCATGATTTAGAAAAAAGCACCCTGTCCGAATTATACTTTTTTATTAAAAATAGTGGTGTTTTTCTTCATTGCCCTTTTTTTAACCAACGAAGTGATATCACCTCTTCTTTTTCTCTTTATTATCAACTCATCTTCAATCTTTATTTTTTTGATACAGAAATGAGTGTTCCTTCTCTTGAACTCATCAGTGAGGCCCAAAATGACTTGAGTATGGCGCAAGAAGGTCATTATTATTTTAAAGAGCTCCTTACTCATGGGCGAGATTTTTCTCTTTATCTTCATCAAGAACTTATCTCTCTTCATCCCAAAGAAGAAGAGATTCAAAAATATCGTCGTTTTTTAGGAGAAGTTGATGAGCTGGCCAAAGAGCTTCTCTCGCAGTTTCCTTATATCATGCCTATTTGGGCCCTTTTTGAGTTAAAAAAGAGACAATTTCCTCCTTTTTCTCAGGAGGAACATTGGTGCATGGCCACAAAAGAGCTCATTGAACTAACACTCTCCTTTGTGGATACCATCATCGAACTCTCTGAATCAAAAAAAGACGAGTTGCCAAGTGAGGAGAAAAACCCTCCACCTCTTTAATACTAAGACGACAAAAGGATTGTTTCATGGAAGAAATAAGTTCAGCTCCTTCAAAAAAATTCTCCCAAAGCATTGAAAAATTAATGCTAGAAATTGAACGGCAAGAAAAAAATTTTTATCTTGGGCAGGCCAATTCAAACAGTGATGACTTTCTTCAATTTATAGAACAAATGGAATCTTTTTTTCATGAACTTATGCTCATTGAAAAAGAAAAAGGGGAAATTATCTATTTCTTTCAATTCTTAGAACTGTTAAAAGTTATTCTTGTGGCCAAGGAAGAAAACAATATGACAAAAATTTATTACCTTCTTCAAGAAGAATTTACTCCTTTACTTCAAGAACTCTTAAGAGAAGAAAGATAGTATGACTAAAAAAAATATCCCTTTTCAGCAGGCCTTTGTTTTTTTACGTCCAGGTAGCTTGGCCATTCACACCAGTTTTCTCCATAATTTTATTTTATGGTGTAAAAAAAGAAAGCTTCAACTC
>CALDHR010000258.1 GCA_937898585.1 uncultured Oligoflexia bacterium | reverse complement strand
CTCTTAAATCTTGGAGATTTTTGCTTTTTTGTAATAACTCTTGAACGTGATTTTCTCCAAAATCGCGAACGCCATATTCATAGGCCTCACGAATTTCGTCACTACTTCTTTTTTTAGAAACTACGACAATTTGTGCTTGGCCACCAACTTCTTCTAAGACGCTTTGGTAGGCCTTTTGATTAAAACTCACGGCCCTGCTTTTTTCTTTTTCTTAAAAGACAGCGACGTTTTTATTTCAATATCGTGATTGGCCACAAACTCGCTGAGTTCTTTTTGAACATCGATTTGGGCGAGGTGTTCTTTTAGTGCTTTTTCCAGCGTTTTAAGGGCCTCTTCTTTGGTGTTTTTTGCGTTTTGCATGAGCTGGCCAGCAATTTCTTTGGGAAGAGAAAAATCATTAAGAGCGCCTTTCACAAGGTCCTCTGTCATGAGAGCGGCGCCAAGGCCGGTGTTCACCATTTTTTTGACAAAATCGCCAAACTTTTTGTCTTTTTCTTTCTCTTCGTTGCTCATGATGCCCTCGATGTTAGTAGCGCGGTTTGCGATCAAAATGATGTTCAGCGCGAATATGGCGGATGGTGCCCGACTGGCTTCGCATCACAATGGAGTGAGTGGAGCAACCCCAGGATTTAAAGCGAACACCCTCGAGAAAATTGCCGTTGGTTACACCTGTGGCCACAAACATCAAATTGCCTTTCGCGAGATCATCAATTTGAAAAATCTTATTGATATCTTCGACGCCCATTTTTTTAGCGCGTTCAATTTCTTCATTATTGCGTGGTTTAAGGATTCCTTGAAAATCTCCTCCTACGCATTGAAGGGCCGCAGCGGAAATCACCCCTTCTGGAGCACCGCCTGTTCCCATTAAAACGTCAACGCCTGAATCGGGGTAGCAAGTGGCGATGGCGGCAGAGACGTCACCGTCGCCGATGAGGTGAATGCGGGCCTTAGCGATGCGCACTTCGTTGATAAGCTCTGCGTGGCGTTCGCGGTCTAAAATCACCACCGTCAAATCTTGTACGCGGCATTTTTTTGCTTCCGCGATAATTTTTAAATTTTCAGTGGGAGAAAGCATGATATCTACAAGACCGCGGCATTCAGGGCCAACGGCAATTTTTTGCATATAGGTGTCTGGTGCGTGGAGGAAGTTTCCTTCTTCGGCGATGGCCATGACGGCGATGGAGTTGTAACCACCTTTCGCGCAGATGGTTGTGCCTTCAAGGGGATCGAGGGCAAATTCAAGTTTAGGGCCAATTCCCGATCCTACTTTTTCACCGATATAAAGCATAGGTGCTTCATCGCGCTCGCCTTCGCCAATGACAACGGTGGCCTGACAGTCCACAGAATCCAGCATACTTCTCATGGCATCGACTGCTGCTTGGTCGGCCGCTTTTTCATCCCCTCTTCCCATATAACGAGAAGCTGCGATGGCCGCCATTTCAGTTACGCGCACAAATTCTAAGGCCAAGTTGCGATTCATGGAGCTGTCCTTTTTGCTAAAAAATAAAGAGATTTTTTAAGTTGTAGCAAAAAAATTGCGAAGTCTCAAAGAGATATTTTATTTAAGATTTCCTTAAGAAGCGGTTGGGGGAGAAGATGTTGGTCCATTTGATTCATAATGGTAACAAAATTTTTCATTTTGTCTTTATCTAGCTTGCCGTCATAAATCATCTCAGCATCGTAGACATCTTGAAAGTAAGTCACTGATTCGGTTCGATGAAATTCTCCTGAATAGAACTCATTAGTCTTTATGCGATACTCTACA
>CALDHR010000257.1 GCA_937898585.1 uncultured Oligoflexia bacterium | reverse complement strand
TTGATAATCTTTCTTGAAAAGGGCGACGCAGTAGGTATACTGCGAAAAGTTTCTCCTGGGAAAGCTTAGCGAATATGGTGAAAAAAATCCATAAAAAGAATTGAGCTGTTTTTAGTGAGATTGATAACCTAAAGGTGAGGGAAGAAAGTTCATGAGTTCGTTTAACAAAGACAATTTTGTCTCTCATCATTTTTGGGAGATTTTTAATCATAAAATCCCTAAAAAAAATGATGTTCCTCAAGGTGATTACGATAAAGAAAAAATGATTCAACTTAAAAATGAGTTTGAAGAATTTTTTTATAATTTTCCCGCTTTGCAGCAATTAGAACAAAAAACCAATTATCAGTTTAGCAATAAACATATTTTCTTAGAGGCCATGAGTCATACCTCTTTTATTCATGAATGCTTTTCTTTGATTGATGAATCAAATGAGAGAATGGAATTTCTGGGTGATGGGTTGATTAATTTTCTCATTGGCCAGGAGCTTTTTTTGCGTTTTCCCGAGAAGAGAGAGGGGAGTTATTCAAAGCTTCGTGGCGCTCTCGTTAATGAAGAAATTCTTGCGAGTTTAGGGCGTTTTGCTGGATTAGATGAATGTTTGCTTTTGGGGAAAGGCGAATGGGCCCAATTCAATGAAGATAAAGATAATTTGGTGGCCGATGCTTTTGAGGCCTATTGGGCCGCTGTTTTGCTGGATGTAGGGAGTCTCGATAAATTAAAAGACCTCTTTTTAAATTTTATTGAGCTTTTTGAAAAAGAAGAACAAGTAACATTTTTTGATTTTAGATGGCTTGATAGCTTTGATCCTAAAACTCGCTTGCAAGAACTGGTGGTGGCACGTCATCGCTGTCTTCCCAAATATAAAATTGAAAGAAACTGGGAGGAAGGTGTCAGTGAGACTTTTACCGTTACTCTCAGTGTCGGTTCCGATATTGCCGCTGTGGCCACTCATTTATCAAAGAAAAAGGCCATGCATTTAGCGGCGCAAAATGCTCTTTCTAAATTGTTATAAAAAAGGACTTATTATATGCTTATTGAACATCAACATCCTCTGAATAAATCTATTACCATTGGTCTCTTTGGTCTTCCTAACGTTGGGAAGAGTACGTTTGTTAACGAGATGTTAGGCTTTGATCTCTCTGTTGTGACAAAACTTCCTCAGACAACGCGCAACTCTATTCAGTGTGTGACTTGCGTGGATCGTACAGAAATTATTTTTCTTGATACTCCAGGAATTCATAATTCCAATCAGGAAATTAATAAGAGAATGGTGGGACAGGCCACAGAGAGGATTGCAGACTTTGATTTAAATTTCTTTTTATTTGATTTGTCGAGAAATCTTCATGAGCAGTGGGAGTCAATGAAATCTTTTATTGGAGATTATCATCAAATGACTTGGGTGATCTTTAATAAAGCGGATCTTGTTGATGAGGGCATTAAAGAAGAAGCTAAACAATTTTTTACTCAATTACATGAAAGCAATAAATCATTTCAGCAGTACTTTATCCTCAGTGCCCAAAAGGGTGAAGGAACAAAAGAGCTGAAGAAATCTATTTTGAAAGTGGCCCCTTCTGCACCACATCTTTACCCTGACGGTGAGGCCTCTAATAAAAATGAGCGTTTTTTTGCGGCCGAATATATTCGCGAACAGGCCTTTAAGTATCTTAAAGAAGAGCTTCCTTATGAAATTACAGTTCTTATTGAAGAGTATAAAGATTTTCGCGAAGGTAAAGAGAAACGGGCCATTGATACTCATATAAGTGCTTCTATTTTAGTTAATCGTCCTTCTCAGAAGGGGATTGTGGTGGGAAGCAAAGGTGAGATGATTAAGAAAATTGGAATGGGGGCCCGTGAAAAAATTGAGGCCATGTTAGAAGGGCGCGTTCATCTTAACTTACACGTTAAAGTATCACCGAAATGGTTTAATAATAATTTTGTTCTCGAAGAAATAGGGTTGAAACGGGCCCAAAACTCAGGCCGTCTTTGGAGGAAAAAATGATTGTCTCTTTTATTGGCCGACCTAATGTTGGAAAAAGTTCTCTTTTTAATGCGCTTTTAAAGAAGGCCCATCAGGCCATTACCTTTGATATTCCTGGTGTAACGAGAGATCGAAACTATCAGCAAGCAGAGTTGATGGATGACAAGGGAAATGAGCAAAAAGTTCTTCTCGTGGATACGGGCGGTCTTTTTGCAGAAAAAATAAAAGCACAAAAAGCTGATAAATCTTTTACTCCTTCTGTGGAGGAAGAAAATAGAATCTCTTTTTTTAATGCCATGATTGATCCTATTGAAGAAGTTCTTCAAGAGTCGGATTTAGTTCTATTCGTGGTTGATCGACGTGACGGGATGACTCCTTTTGACTTTGAAGTTCTTCGCCAAATTCGAGTTTCAGGTGTTTCCTTTTTGATGGTGATTAATAAAGTTGATTGCCAGAATCACGAAGAAAACTTGATGGGCGAGTTTGCTAGCGCAGGTGTTGAAGAAGAGAGTGTTGTTGGTGTCTCTGCGGCCCATGCGCGCTATTTGACGTTGCTAGAGCAAAAAATATGTTCAAAACTTGCGGCGGTGGAATTGTCGAAAAAAAGCTCTCTTCACTGCATTACCCCTAACTTTGAACTATTTGGCACGGTGGCCATTATTGGTGCTCCTAATGCGGGAAAATCAACCTTGATTAATTCCATGGTGGGAGAGCAGCGATCACTTGTGACGCCTATTGCGGGGACAACAATTGATGCTGTTGAAGGTTATGTTGATGTTGATTTGAAGAATCATTTTGATAATCTTATTTTTCTTGAAAATGCGTCGCCTCAATATTCTTTGAAGTTTATTGATACAGCGGGGATTCGCAGAAAAAATAAAATTAATGATCAAGTTGAATTCTTTTCAGTTGGTAAGGCCCTCAATGCTATTGAACAGGCCGATGTGGTTCTCTATCTTGTGGATGCCTCTGTTGGTGTCACTCATCAAGATCGACGTTTGATGGAAATCTGTTTGGAGAAAGGAAAGGCCCTTCTTGTTTGTATGAATAAAATTGATCTCTTTAAAGAGATTATTGAAGATAAGAAAAAGAAAAAAGAATATTTAGAACAAATTAAAAAAGATATTCCTTGGGTTTA
>CALDHR010000256.1 GCA_937898585.1 uncultured Oligoflexia bacterium | reverse complement strand
AGAAGGTTCAAACGAAATACCCCAAGCAACAGAAGTAATAGATGAAGAAGATGATTTTTCAGACGAAGAATCTCCTTCAGGATTTAAGGATCAAGATATCAATTTTAAAGAAAGCGAGCCTATCTTTTCTATTATAAGTCGTCGCTATCAAATCTGGCGCTATAAAAGTTTTAAAAAAGAGGTCGAAGTAGAAGCGCCATAAGAAGAGGTAAAAGGGCCAAAAGAAAATAACTCTGATACCATTTCGCTTCTCCCTCTTTGCTGTGATCAAAGCTGATGGTTCCACAACTTCCTCCTAGTCCCATAAGGCGAGGATTATGAGGATACAAATAAGTTAGCGCATCATAATCGTCTTGACTCATTTTTTCTTGGATCTTACTTCCAAGAGAATAATACATGAGGGCCGAAACATTCTCGCTATGCCCGAGGCCTAAAGCGTGACCTAATTCATGGGCCAAAAGAGCGCGAATTTTATCATCACTGAGAGTTGAGAATTCTGAATTTGCATGATCATTAATAATAATGGATCCCTTTGTCTCTCCATCAAACTGCCCCATTGTTCCAACTGCTACCACACCTCCTGAAGCAAAAGCTGCGACAGCATCATTACAACCCACCAGGATACGATTTCCTCGAGCCTCTGCGGCCAAGGAAGAGGGGTCTAGACCAGCAGAACTGACATCTACAAAATCTCCTTTGAGCAAGAGAAGTCGGGCAGAGCTGACTTTATTCCAAAATTGATTAATGCTTTCTTCCATTAAGTTAAAAAGGTATTGAGGCGAAAATCCTGTTTGAGAACAACTATCATTTGTAAAATCAACATAGACCTCTCCCGTCGTATAGCGTGGAGGATTAGGAGAAAGGAGGGTAAAAGAAAAAATTTTTTGATTAACAAAAGAGAAAAGGAAAAAAAAAATGATTTGTCTTTTCACAAAAAACCTCTAGCGAAAATTATAATGAACACTTAGAGAGTAGGAAAAAGCTCTTCTCTCTTTTGATAAAAACTCCAAGATATAAAGTGATAATTCGGCGGCAAGGGTTTCTACAAAAAAATACTCTACTCCTAAGTTCAGGGTAGTATTATAAGAACGGACAGTATCTACGGCCGGATTATAAAAATAAGAATAAGAGTTACCATTTTGTAGGCGCTGAAGACCACCTTTTCCTCGAATTTCAGTAATGATATTGCCCAGACCATATAAAAAGGCCAGATTCTCATCAAAGAAATAGCTCATCTCGTAGCGCAAAAGAATCGAGTTTTTTGTATAAGAAGTATTATAAGTGTTTCGATTAAAAACATAACCAAGCCCAGGACGAAAAGCGTGCTCAGCGGAAAGAGGAAAGTGGTGATGGGTAAAAAGATAGCTATTGAATTGAAAAGCATTGCTTCCTCCCGCCTGATCAATTTGCCAACTTCCCACCGAAGGGACGTAAATACCCGCTCCCACAAAAGAGAAAACCGATTTTTGAAAAAAAAGAATAAGAAAACAAAAGATAAGAGTTTGCTTCATTAAAGAGACTCTAGCGAGACTTTCCCTTCTTCGTCTATAAAAATAGAGAGATTCTTTAGGACTTCTGGCCCTTCTAATTTTTCCTTTAAAAAAACAACTCCAGGAAAAAGAGATGTTACTTTCAAGCGGCCCTCTAGTTTTAGATGAGAAAAATTTACTTCACCTTTTTCGACGCTTAAAGACACTAATTTTTTAACAGATGCCTGATGAAATGCTTGAAGGGTGTTTTCTACGTCATCATAGAAAGGACTTTTAAAAGAAACTTGCAAGAAGTCTTTCCGGTTTTCGTTAATAGGGCGAAAATCATTTTTATCGAAGATGTAGTCATCTGAATAATAGAGGTGATAAAAATCAAAGGCCTTTTTAATCGGTGCAAAAAATTGAGAGCGAAAAGTTGAATCAATATTAATAATGGTGACAAGGTGTTCTTCGAAATGTTCTCGCCAGACTTTATCTAAGTCTAACAAAACGGACCCCATGGCCATCTCTAGTTGAAAAAAATCCCCCTTCTTATTTTTAATAAGCTGAGGTGTAATATTTTCCCATAGGCCGTTAAGGCCAAAGCGGTCCACGAAATCATCAAGCTTATTGGCCAAAAGAGCATAATTGACGAGGATGGTGTTGGTGTTAAAAAGGGATCGTGAATCACCTGGACGAAGGCCTAGTTCTCCAAAAAACTCTCCATTAACACTCATGTCTGCTTGTGCTTTCTCTAAAATACCTAAATAAGAACGATTTTTTTCTTCAAAAAGAGCAAGCTGACCTCCTTTTGTATCAATAACAGTCTTATCAGTTGTGAGCATAACAACGGGAATTTCCTCTTCAATCATGTAGTTTGTGATTGTTTCATCGGGAAAGGCCGTCAGATCTTCTCCGTTGCTGAGCACGATAATAATATTATTATTTTTTTCATCATCTAGCAGAGGAATTTCTCGATGAATAATGGAATAAAAAAGATCAAAAAGAAAAAGCCCGTGTCCTCCTGGCGCCATGCGTTCAAAAGAGAGATCTCCTTCTAGAGAAACGGTTGGGAAATAATGTTGAAATACCGGCCGTGACAGGTGCACGAGCTCGTCTGTTTTGCTAAAAATTTCTTTATAGCTAGTCTGATACTTTGTATTTTTCTTCTGCCAAATTTCTCCCACAGCACTGAGCGTTTCAGGTCCCACCACATCTTGAAAGTAGATGCGCTCATAAATATTTCTCTCGGCCAAAGAAATGGCCCGCAAAAGCTGCATTTCAGCTAGAGAGACAACCCCGTCACCATCGGGGTGGGGGATGAAAAGATCAGTTCCTTTTGATCCAACGGAAGCTCTTTGCTCGTCATATTTATGAAGATGAGTTTCTCGTTCAATAGTTGAACCAACTCCTGCTTGCATAGGGCGAAGCCATAAGGAAATTTTGTTCTTTTTATTTTCTTTTTTTTCTAACAAAGAGGAATAGAGAACGTAGGGGAAGCAATTAAGCATCTCTTCTGTCATGACGGCAGTAGGATAGACAAGTGTAAATTTATTTTTGTCATTAGATGGGTGATAGCTTTCTTTTGATGTCACAAGCTTTAGAAGATGACGTTCATCTCCTACTTGTTCTCTCCAATAAAGATCAATGAGTTTGGTAAAATAAGCACTATTAACTTCGTCGCTCTCTACGCGATGAAGAACTTGTTTTTTCCAAAGCTCTATTTGTTGCTGTTTTTCTCTTTCACCTAGCATGACTATGATTTTTGTTTAAAAGTTGGTCCCCCTAAAAGGATTTCTTTATCCATATCAGGAAAATGGCAAAAGTTCTTGTGAAACATCTCCGCTAATTTTTCGGCCTGCTTTCTATAATCATCCTTATTTCCCCAAGAAAGGGACGGATTTAAAAGAGTCTCTTCTACTCCCGGGACGGCCTTGGGAACGGCCAGGCCAAAGATAGGATCTTTTTCTTTTTCCACGGCATTGAGCTTACCTTCTTGAATGGAGCGAATAATTTTTCTTGTCACTTTAAGGGGAAAGCGCTCACTTCCTCTTTCGCCAAAGGGACCTCCATACCAGCCTGTATTGATGAGCCATACTTTGATGGAGTATTTTTTTATGTACTCTCCCAGCAGCTTTCCATAGACTTGTGGATGCCTCACCATAAAAGGGGCCCCAAAGCACGTTGAAAAAGCGGCGGTAGGTGTTTTCACACCTATTTCAGTACCGGCGAGTTTGGCCGTATAGCCCGATAAAAAATAATACATGGCCTGTTCAGGCGTCAATTCCGAGACGGGAGGCAAGACGGCAAAAGCATCAGCGGATAGAAAGAAAATTTGCTTGGGAATATCCCCTTTCATACTGAGTTCACGGTGTTCGATAAAATCTAAGGGATAACTTCCTCGTGCATTTTCTGCAAGACTCATATCGCTAAAGTCTACCTTCCCACTCGCTTTATCCAAGACAACATTTTCTAAAAGGGCCCCTTCTCTTGTACAGGCCGCAAAAATATCAGGCTCAGATTCTTTAGATAATTTATAGGTTTTGGCATAGCAGCCACCTTCAAAGTTGAAGATCCCTTTGTGGTGAAGTCCATGCTCATCATCACCAATAAGCTTTGTTCCAATATCAGTGGAGAGTGTGGTCTTTCCCGTTCCAGAAAGGCCAAAGAAGAGGGATGCTTCTTTTTTATTGTTAACACTTGCCCCAGCGTGCATAGGCAAGATTCCTTCATCGGGCAGAAGGTAGTTCATGATAGAAAAAGCTGATTTTTTTATTTCTCCTGCATAGAGAGTTCCTACAATAATAACTTCGCGCTCTTCAAAGGAAGTGACAATGACAGTCTCGGAGTGAGTTCCCAGCTCTTTTACGTCGGCCTTAAAAAGAGGGGCATGGTAGATGGTAAAACCTCTCTGACTCTTAACAAAATCTTCAAAAGACTGTCTTGTCTCGCGAAAAAGATAATTGGCAAAAAGAGCGTGGTGAGCAGAAGTGGTAATGAGCCGAAGACCAACACTATAAATAGAGTCATCTCCTACGGCCTTTTCAGAGACATAAAGATCTTGTGAATCATTAAGAAAGCAGACAACTTTTTCTTTAAGCTTGGAGTAGGTCTCCCTCGTCATCATCCGGACATCTTTTCCCCAACTAACTTTTTCTTTAGTTGCAGAGGATTCCACAATGTATTTATCCTGAGCGGCCCTTCCCGTATGCTTTCCCGTCGTGACAACTAGCGTTTTATCGCTAGAAAGAGAAACATCAGGAGATTCCAATGCTTTTTCTTTAAGCTTTTCCACTGATAAATTATAAAAGACTGACTTTTCAGCTCTATCTAATAGCGATTTTCCTGAGGACAACATCTCCCCCTCCCTCTCTCTGCAAATGTTAAACCATTGAACACTAGATATGTTTAGTACGATATCTTATGACCTCTGTTTCCAACTGGCAACGGCCAAATTTTCTTAAGGCCATTAAAAAAACCGACGATAAGATTCTTATGGAAAAAAATAAAATTATCAATTACCAAGAAGACATTATTAAAGAATTTAAGAAAAGTATTGAAGTAAGTCATCATTTTTGTATTTGGCAAAAGGAAAGTAATGCAAAAAGAATAGTTGGAAATTTTCGATTAAAAGAAATCTCCGCACGTCTTTTTTCTCTTCAATTTGAAAGTAATGATTCTGACTCTATTATGAGTGAGTTTAAAAATCTAACCAGCACCAATTGCTATAACTTCAATTCTGGCTATCTTTTTAAAACAACTATTTACAATAATCAAATCAATGAAGGATCAAAAAAAAGAATTGTTGAGATGAATATCCCTTATCGCATCCTTTTTATTGATGACAAAGAAAAGTTCAGCGACTCTCTTTCTTCAATTGAAGATCTTCGTTTGAAAGGCCATTCCGCAGAGGCAACAAAAGAAGAACTTCTTATGCAGGCCAACCTTATGAACCTAGGCGGAGCTGTTTTAACTGACGAAGAAGATGTTCTCTTTTCTTCTATTCGAGAAAGCCCTCGAGGAAAGCTTCAAGCAGAAAAAGAGGCCCTCGTAATCCAAAAAATAGAGAATTTGTTTAAACAGCACAAAGTAAAGGTTGTGGACATTTCTCAAGGAGGAATGGGGATTTTTACTCAAAAAGAAAATGACTTTTCTGTGGGAGAAGAACTTGATATTGTCTCCATTGGGGAAAAAAATGTGGCAGGGCTTAGGGCCATTGTCCGCTCTATTCGTCCCTATCAAAAAAAAGAAATGGTCTATAAGATAGGCCTACAGTTCATTCAAAAGCATCGGGATTCTAAATGAAAAATATTCTCTCTCTAGAGTTTCTCTCCTCTGATTATTATATTCTCATTACAACTATTCTTGTGTTTGCTGTTCCTTATTTCTATAAAATATTTTTTTTCCACTTAGATGATAATTTTTATGTTCCTGCCATCAAAACAAATGGCGATAAAAAAGAAGAAAATCGTTTTGCTTTCTTTGACTTTGCCCGCGGAATCTCTATTTTGGCCGTCATCTTAATCCATGTCACTTTTATCTGCTCTAAGCTAGATGATTCTCCTTGGTATAAATTACTAGATCTTTTCTCTAATAATATTTCACGTTTTACTATCGGTATCTTCTTCATCACATCGGGCCTATTGCTCTCCCCTTCTTCTTTTTACAAAACAAAAAAAAAGTTTTATCTCGATAAAATTATTCGCGTTTATATTCCCTATCTCATCTGCTGTATGATTTTTCTTTACAGTAAAAATCTTAAAGAATTTTTTCACTCTACCATATCGGGAAACTTTCAACTCCCCTACTACTTTATTATCGATTTAGCACAACTCTATCTTCTCTACCCTCTTCTACTCAAAATCATCAAGAGAAAGTTTTTCTTGCCTTGCATGCTTCTAACTTCTGTTTTGTTTCAGCTTCTCAAAGAAACACATTACATCTATGAGATTCCTACTTTCCCCAAATACCTTTTCTTTTTTGCTTTTGGTATGTTTCTTCGAAGACAGCTTAAATCCTTTGACTTGAAAAACGCCCCCCTCCCTCAATGGCAGGATCGCAACCGCTGGGTGTGGATCTTTTTTATTCTCATGCATTTTTATGTTTCGGCCACTATGGATGAACGATTCTATAACACCCACTACACTTATTCTGTGGCCATCTTTTATCTTCTCATTAGCTATTTTAAAGATGTTTCATCAAAAAATATTTTGGCCCGTATTGGACAAAAGAGCCTCTGGATTTTTCTTCTTCATTACTTTTTTGTCAAAGAATTTGCTTATTTCCTATACAATGAAAAAATTATTTTCAATGCCTATCTCTTCTTTTTTACAACGCTCATCTGCTCAACACTTCTCTCAATTATTGCCGCGTTTATCAGCGATTTTCTCTATCAAAAAATTCAAAATTTGCTTATCCGACTAAGCGCTAAATTGTATTGAGAGACGAGATCCTTCACCAAATCATCCACCTTAGGTAAGTCTTTAATAAGCCCGCAAACTTGCCCAATTTCTAACTCCCCTTCTACCATATCTCCTTCCAGCATTCCTTTTCTCGCTCGCCCTTTTCCCAGAAGATTCACAAGCTCTTCTTTCGTCGCATCACTTTCTTCCTTCTTTTTTATTTTTTGATAAAACTCATTTTTCCACAAGCGAACGGGAACTACTTTTTTCATCACAAGCTCTGTCGAATGAGATGTTGATTCTCTTAAAAGATTTTTATAATTTTCATGAACGCTCGATTCTTGCGTCATCAAAAAACGCGTCCCCATCTGCACTCCATCGGCCCCTAATACCATCATGGCCGCAATCGCTTCCCCCGAAGCAATCCCTCCTGCTGCAATAACAGGAATAGAAACTCTTTTTTTAACTAAGGGAATAAGCGTCAGCGTTGTCAATTCATCTCGCCCATTATGTCCTCCTGCCTCAAATCCTTCTGCAATAACAGCATCAACTCCAGCATCTTCGCATTTTGCGGCCAAATCATCATTGGAGACAACATGCAAAACAGTGCATCCTGCCTCCTTGAGTTTTTTTGTAAAAATTTTGGGTGATCCCGCCGAAGTGATAAAAATCTTAATGCCATGCTTTAAACAAAGATCTACTTGTTCATTAACTTTTGAATAAAGAAGGGGAATATTGACGGCAACAGGTCTATCTTGCACCTTTTTTTTCAATTTTATGAGCTGCTGCTCTAAAATATCTAAACTCATCGATCCCGCACCTAGCACTCCTAGAATTCCCGCCTTACTACAGGCCGAAGCAAGTTTATAACCGGAAGCATAAACCATGCCCCCTTGAATGATAGGGTATTGAAGTTGAAGTAAAGAACAAAGTGAATTTTGTATCATGGCCACACTCTCCTCATTTTTATTTGGTAGAGTATGGCCCAATCTTTTTTAAATGGCCTCTAAAGATTTATCTTTAGAATGTTGATTGCGAAAAACTAAGTGAATAGGAGCACCCTTCAATCCAAAATGACGACGAAGACTATTTGTTAAATAGCGACGGTAGTGATCAGGAATCTCTTTAACTAAATTAGAAAAAATGAGAATCGTCGGTGGCGCCATTTTCACAAATGTTGCATATTTAATTTTTAAATAGCGATTGCGCGAGCGAACAAAAAGAGGACGATCAGTCACTAATGTTTGCAAATAAGTATTGAGCATTGAGG
>CALDHR010000255.1 GCA_937898585.1 uncultured Oligoflexia bacterium | reverse complement strand
GTCTTGTTCGTCGGCCACACCTGAGCGGATATACGGCGGAATAGGAAGATCTGCAATTTCATCTAACTTTTCTGAAAAAGAAGGTGACTCAAACTCAACATGAAATTCCCCTTCAGAAGAAATTTCTACAATTCGAGCAATAATGTTTTCTTTTTCTAAGATGAAACTATCGTTTATTTTCTTACGTCCTGAACAACCAATAAGAACGCGAAAAACTTCCCCTGTCTCAGTCTTTTGAAGAGGATGCCCATCCAGAAGAAAAAGTTCGGCCTTTCCACGCCCCTCACCATTTTTCATGGCCTTAATACGGCCAGGAATAACTTTAGACTGATTCAAAACAAGATGAGAATTAGAGGGAAGATACTCACTCAACTTTGAAAATAAAGTCTCCGTGAGACAATCTTTTTCAACATCATAGACAAGAAGACGCGATTGATCGCGGCCAGCAGAACAAGGGCGCATGGCAATCAGCTCAGGAGGAAGATTGTAATCATAGCTAGAGAGAAGCAAGTCCTCTTTGGGTATTTCTGGTATCATAGTCATAGAAGAGTGCTTCTAAGTCAAAAAGGAGAAGAAATCTATGATTTTACCGCTGATTCTTTTGAATCTCTCGATTGCTCCCAATATTTCACCTCAAGAAGAACTGGAAAGAATGAAGAATATTTCTTTAGTCATAGAAAAAATTGAAGTGGCCCAAATAAAAAAACGCTATCGACCAGAAGTAGAAGAGGAAATAGGCAAAGAGAGAGAAGGGAAAAAAGAAGACGAGAGAGAAAGAGGAAAAGAAGAAGAAGAAGAAAAAAAGTTTAAATTTTCCCGCTACTAAAACGCCTTTGGGCCTGATCCATAAAAATCATCATATTTGTAAGAAGCGTCTCTACATTCTTCCAAAACTCATTCCATTGAGTGGCAATAACCTCGAGAGGAATAAAAGGTGGCATATGACGCATAAAAGATTCAGCAAAGGCCATAAGGTGACGCCAAAAAGCATCAAGTCCTAACTTTTTACACCAAAGAGAGAACATATCTTCAACCTCTTCAACATCTTTTTTATTACTACTCACTACATAAAGAGGATTTTTTATTTTTTTGTCAGTTGCTACTACCATCTAATACCTCCACAATTTTTCGTCCTATCGTTAAAAAATCAGACGCGAGAACTTGAAACTCTTGCCCGCGCATCTCAAAGACACTCTTGCCTAAGTGCTGACACTTTAACAAAGGAAGCTTGTTGGCAAAAGGGGCAAAAAGAATACCGTCTGTCTTTTTTACTTCTTCTTCAATCTGAAGAAGATCTTTTTCTTCTATTTTACGCCTTACATCCACAAGATTGGGAAGATAAAAAAGCGCGCGAGGACCGGGAACTAATTCCATTTCGGCAATATCCAGTAGAACTTGATGGAGGTGCTCAATTCCCTGGCGCGAAAACTGATCGGCCTTAAAAGGAATGAGAAGCGCCTCTGAAGCACAAATAATATTCACCACCATAAGACCAAGAGTTGGAGGCGAATCAAAAAGGATGGCATCGTAACTTTGCATGAGACCAGAATTCTCTAGAAAACGCTTAAGGATGAGCTGGCGGGGGACGGTGACAGCTGAGAAGGCCAAGTCAAGTCCGGAGAGCTCTGATCCTGCAGGAATGAAGTCTACGCCGTGGCGAGTTTGAAGGAGGTCGCCAATAGAGAGGGGTGTATGCATTGCTTTCAGCTCTTTAACCGAGTTGAGGAGGAGATGAAAAAGATTGTAGGGACTTTGTTTCGCGCCAAAGAGGTAGCTGAGATTGGCCTGAGGATCGAGATCGAGGCAAAGGACTTTGAGGCCAAGTTCCTTGAGGGCGTAGGCCGTCTGAAAAGCGATGGTAGTTTTACCGACTCCACCCTTCTGATTGAGGAAGGCCAGGGTTTTGGCGGGGCTTGGAATATCCGAAGTTGACTGGGATGAATTATTGGCATCCTTACTATTTTTCAAGAGTCGTTCAAAAAGAGACATGGCAAAGCTCCTCAACGCCTAAGCACAAAAGTGCAGCCATCTTTTCACCCGAGTTTTGAGTCGTCAATAAAATAAAAGGTGCCAGGAGAAAAATGGTAGCAATGGTGCAGCAAAATAACGCATAATTGCTACCATTTAGTTGCTGGCACCTTTTGTGCGTTGTTTAATAGAAGCTGGCGGGAATGGGGATGACACACCGAAAACCTGTGGTGCTATCGCGGTCTGACTCAGGAGACGTTGTCGTTAAATGATCATTACAAGGAAGATATTTGGCACTATACTGCCCGGCCCCATCACCTCCCGAATCATAACTCCCCCCATTAATCATGGCGCCACAATGCGTCCTATCCTCGTCGTAAATCACCTTGCTCTCCACTTCAAAACTATCTTCATAAAGCTTCTTTGAACTAATCCCTGGATTTCCGTTAATGCGGCGAAGCTGATAAGCATCAATGGTTGAAAGTGGATAATTAGAGACAAAATCACTCTGCGCCGGAAGCCCCATGGGAACCGCAAAGCGTCCCGCACTATTGCTCTGGTCAGAGAGAATAAAACTCCCTAGCGGTGCATCACAGCGAAAAGGAACACTCACTGAACTAGAACACGGTCCAATGCGCCGCTGCAAATCCCATCGCCGAAAATAAGAATCATCAATTAAAGCATCTGAATTGCGATTAAGTGGAGGTGAGAGTTCCGGCGCAAGCGAGCGACCAAAATAATTGGCCGTATCATCATAATAACAACCAACACTACCCGTTACACTACTGGTCAAATCTTTTGTTCCCGCAGCACCAACCACAAGATTTTCATCGGCCACACCTGTCTGAATGGCACAAAGATGCGTATCCAAAAACTCTGTTGTCACATTTACCCAATCCGTATTACTGCTAGTCCCAATACTCATATAACAAGCGCTATTGGTATAATCCCAATAAAAACTCCCGGCCCTCGTAGGCGTCACCACTCCACTAGGACTTGCCGCCCCCACGCAATTCTCCGCTCCACCACCCGCACAGGCCGTCTCTAAATCCGAATCCGTTACAGGACAGCGACTATGCGGAGAGAAAGCTAAATAGGGAAGTACTCCAGTATAAACATAACAAATATTGCGATTGGTATCGAGATAAAAAGCACCAAAGTTTCCTCCTCCTGGAAGTCCTATCCCTGAACACGCTCCCCCACAGACCCCTGGATTATTGCGATAAGGACACTGCACTTCAAGTTCTGTCTCTGGTGTTGCCGACCACACCAATCCCGCCGTACTCACATAACATTGCATATTTGTATAATCGAAATAATAACTTCCTGCCTGCACTGTTGCCCCTGCCGGCGCCCCACTTCCCACACAATTTAATCCATAACCGATACAGCTAGTCTCTTCACCCGCACCGCTAGAGGTAATATGACAATTGGTATCCATAATAAGCCAATCAGTACTGGCCGCCGTCCCATTACTTACATAACAATGATCATTGAGAGAGTCATAATAGATGGCCCCAAGATCTGTTGGCGTATGGCCCGCCGTCACAGGATCAATCCCCCCCACACAATCATTTCCTCCGCAAGAATCAGTCTCCGTTGAAAGAGAATATTTGCACAACTTTCCCGTCTCCGGCGGAAGCGTCAGTTTGGGAAAATTAAGGGATCGACACATATTCTCCGTCGGGCAATAAATACGATCACTGCTCCACTCTCCTACATTCCCCACCACATCTTGCGCCCCATAACGAGACGAACAATTTTCTGTATAAAGTGATCCCGACGTAAAAGAGCGAATCATAGACGTCAAACTCCCCGGCAGCGTAAAATAACTCGACGATGGCGGAATCTCTGCATCCACAAACTGTCCTTGAAGACCCGATGAAGCAGAATTTGTATTACAATAATGTGTTGTTTGGATACTTCGCCCGCGCTCGATAACATCGATATCATCGTCCGTAAAATCAGTGGTCACTGGTGGCCATGAAGCATAGGCAACATGCTCAAGTCTTCTCGGCAATCTTGCATCTTCCGTTGTGGTTGTGGCCAGTGTTACATCTTGCACGACAGTGACACCCTGACGACGATGACAAATGGTATTGGCATTTTCCTGAGTGATATTCGTCAAAGGTGGCAACTTGCTATAACGCGTATTTCGCGCAAAAACCATCTGCTCTGTTGCAGGATCATGACTTGGCATCAAATCATTTACTTCTTCCCAAGCGGCCCCACCATCTTCATAAACAAAACATTTTCCCGTCGAGCGCGCATAATAAACCAGAGGATCCGTCACTCCGTTATAGGGACCTGGCGGCGCGCTATTAAGCCCCACGCAATCATAATTACTCCCCGAACTACAACCGTCTCGCCCCGCCGTACTGGCCAC
>CALDHR010000254.1 GCA_937898585.1 uncultured Oligoflexia bacterium | reverse complement strand
TTTGTAGACGGAAATAAAGGAAGAGGGAGTTCCGGGATTAACGATATGGGGAAAAAACATCTCTACACCAACACATCTCAGAGCGACGAAAATAATAATTTTGAAATAAGAACGCCCTATCCTAGTATAGAAGAAAAAAATTCTCTTCTCAATGACAAGCTTGTTTGGTCTAGCTCCATGGTGGAAATCTCTTATGGAACTCACTTTATTGAACTTCAAGTTTCAAACGAGGATGTTCTCGAGGGAAATATTATTTATCCCTATCCTAATTCGCATAGCTCTTCTTTCTATGCGTGGCAATAAAATCTTCCGTCAAACCAAGTTTTTTCAATCGCAAATGAAGCACCCGGTGACCCAAAGATCAAAATCTGAGGTGTTTAAGAATTCTTTCCAATTTTCTGACCGTAATTGAGCGAGGGCCGAAAAATCTCCCTCCTCTGTGGCCAGGGAAAAAGCGCCTAAACGATCCGATGCATAGATATATTGATTGAGAAAAAGAAAGAAGCTCAAAAGGACGGGGCGTATGATTCTAAAATATTTCATACGCCCCAATAAGGGAATCTTAAATTTATTTCAACTAAAATTAACGACCAAAGATTCTTCTGAAAAGTCCTCCAGCACTCTCTCTTCTACTTTTATAATAAAAAGCAGATTTGCCGGCCTCAACTTCCCACTCAACCCAGCTTGTTTTCACTTGGCCTTCTTCTTCTACCGCTTCAAGATCGAGGGGTTGAAAGTAATACATGGGAGATTTAAACAAATAGCAGTCTTCATCACCGCGAGAATTCTCATATTCAGAGTAGCGCTTAATGGTGGGGCATGACTCGTGAGAATAAACAAAGATATCTTTCCAATCTTTCATACTAAGAGGCGAATCCGTAAATGTTTTATCAAGAACGACTTCTTTTCCGCTATGAACGACATAAGGTGCGACATGAAACCACCAATCATAGTTCCAATTTGCAATATAGTTATCTGAAAAAAAGACGAATACTTTATTACTTTTAATCCCGTGTTCACGCCACATTTGATAAGACCAAGCGTGGGCGCGTTGAAAACACTGACTGCTCTCTCCGTCCCCTTCTGGAAGAGAATCAAAAAGCTCTTCAACGAGGCCATACGAGCTAATATTAGTGGGGTGAAATCCTTGTCCATCAAATTTCTGCGGTCCTACTTCTTCTATTCTCTGATAATCAATTTTTTCAGTAAGAATTTCCACATCTTCAACTGTTTTACTATCATCACCTAGTGAAAAACGAACAAATTGTTTATTGCTGCGGGCCTCTTCGAGTTTTTCAATCCAAGCAGAGTCGTGAGCGGAGACACGCAAAATACGCCCTTCATGAAAACTATAAATCTTAAAATTTTCTTCCATGCTGGTAGGCGAGACAATTTTGTAAATAGTTGTATCAACACTTGTTGTGGCAAAGATAGATGCTGAGAAAGCTGATAAGCACAAGGCCCCAATTCTAAATTTTCTTCTCACAAAAACTCCTAGTTTTCTTTAATTTCTGACTTTTTATCTCCAGCAAAGATGAAATAACTATTGTTTTTTGAAAGAATGTAAAATTTA
>CALDHR010000253.1 GCA_937898585.1 uncultured Oligoflexia bacterium | reverse complement strand
AAAATATTCTTTAAGGCCTCTTGAAACCCCTCTTTCTCTTCATTTTCTTTGCAGGCCTTCATTAATTTACCTAAATCAGCTGCTACTACTTTTTTCTCTTTTAGAGGAGAAAAATTGTTTTTTATAAATTCACTGACCAGTACAATTTTATCAAAATCACTTTTAGCTTGCTCAAGCTCTTCTTCAAACTCCTCAAAGTTCTCCCAATCATGTTCATCAAGAGACTCATAGACCTTCTCATCATAGCTTGAAGCCAGCATCATGTGCAAATCAGGATTCCCTATATTTGAGACAATCTCTTCCGCTGTTGTCTGGATTGTTTGAAGTGACAGGACATCACCTCTACAAGAGTTTAGCTCTTCTAATGTCTGTCGTGTCTGATTTAAAAGTGCCCGTTTTAAATAATATCGATGAGGAGAGACTCTTCCTCTAACTTTTGATACTTTCTGAGGCCTAGCAAATATATTCTCTTTATCGTGTGCCATCACATGATGAACCAAACAGCTAAGTGATAACATTATTGCAAAGAAATATTTCATAAAACGGCCTTTCATTTATTTCAAAATTGATTTCCTATCTTTAACGCCTAGCGCCTGTAAAAGCAACCAACAGAATCAGTTGACCTCATGGAGGCCTCCACCACCAGATGCCCTACTTCAACAGCATTGCGAAGACCAATGAGCTCGTCTGACAAGATTCCATTCTTGTAAAATTTTTTTATTTCAAAACTCAGCTCTCCCAACATGGCATGGGCCCTCTTTAAACGATCTTTAGTTCTAATCGGTCCGACATAATTCCACATGGTTTGTTTAAGGCCTTGTAAATCTTGCGCCACCAAAGTCAAGTCCACTTGGGAACTCCCCAGCTCCCAATCGCGAATCAACTCGCCCTTATAAAGCTCTTCTCCCTCCACCTCATGACTTATTTTTTCTGCTGTGAGTTTGCCAAAAATAATTCCCTCTAAGAGCGACGTCGAGGCCAGACGATTGGCCCCATGAAGTCCGCTACAGGCCACTTCTCCTACAGCATAAAGCCCCTCTACATCGCTCTCTCCCCACTCATTAATTTTCACTCCCCCACAACTGTAATGGGCCGCTGGGACAACGGGAATAAGATCGCCTTCTTTGCGCCCCGCCTTTTGGCATCCTTCATAAATAGTGGGAAAACGGCGCTCAAAGTGCTCTTCTCTAAAAGAGGAGACATCTAAATAAACACAGTGATGGCGTGTTGCGATGGTCTCTTCAAAAATAGAACGCGTTACAATATCTCTTGGTGCTAAATCCTTAAGAGGATGATAGCGCTCCATAAAACGCTCTCCTT
>CALDHR010000252.1 GCA_937898585.1 uncultured Oligoflexia bacterium | reverse complement strand
CTTTTTCTCTTGAAGATGAAGAGCGCCTGCAAAAGACTCTTCCCAAGAATATTTTTAAGCACCTTACTTTTCTTCCTTCGCTTCAAGAATATCTCAATGATTGTCAGCTGATCTTCTCTCTTGGAGGAGATGGTACTCTCCTGGGTGTCTGCTCTCTTCTTAAAGAGATGAAAAAGAATATTCCCATTTTCTCTTTAAATTTAGGACACTTAGGATTTCTTACGGAATTTCAAAAAAGTGAATTCTATGATGGTCTTGAAGAAGTTTTGCGCGGAAAAATGGAGCTTATCTCTATTCCTCTCTCTTCTGTTGAAATCTTTCAGGGAAAAAAAACCATCGCCTCTGATTATTTTCTCAACGATGCCGTGGTGGCCAAATATCATATTTCGCGTCTTTTTGAACTTTCAGTAGAGTGCGGCGATGAATCGGTTTTTAATATTTCTGGTGATGGCCTTATTATCAGCTCACCCCTTGGCTCAACGGCCTACTCCCTTGCCGCCGGAGGACCAATTGTTCACCCGGAAGTAAAGGCCATGATTCTCACTCCCATCTGCCCTCACAGCTTAAAGCATCGTCCTATTGTGCTTCCTTCCCAAACCATGGTAAAGCTTCGCCCCTTGAGTCGTGTGGCCAATTTAGTGCTCACGGTGGATGGACAAAAGGCCTACACTTTGGAGGGGGGAGAGCAAATCATCATCAATGGGAAAAAAAAGCGCGAAATAAAGCTTATCAAAAATCCCAATAGGGCCTATTTTCAAACCCTCAAGGAAAAATTTTATCAATCATAAAAGAAGGCCATGAAAAAAGCATCGTTAAATCCCATTCCTCAGCGCTTTTTTTTACAGAAAGTAGAAATCACGAACTTTGCCATCTTTGAACATGAAATTATTGAATTCTCTCCTGGCCTTAATTGCCTCACTGGGGAGACGGGATCGGGGAAATCTCTCGTCTTTGATGCCCTTGGCGCCATTTTTTCACCGCCAAGTGATGTGAAAATATTGCGCTCTCTTATTCGTCAGGGAAGCAGTAGCTTCACCCTCAAAGCAACTTTTTATTGCCCACAAAGTGCTTTGGGGGAACTTCTCAAAGACAAGGCGGCCCTTTCTGACACAAAGAACGCTCATGAGTTAACTCAATTGACACTGACAAAAATTATCTCTCTTCATGAAAAGAGCAAACTCTACGCCAATGATGTTAAAATTAATCAAGAAACTATCGCTCAGTTTGTTCAACGCCATATTGATCTTACACGTCAGTTTGATAACCAAAGACTCTTAGATGGTAGCTATCAACTTCATCTCTTAGATCTCTTTTCAAATGTCAAAGAAGACCTCAAAACATATCAAGAACTCTTTAGTGAGTTTTCCTTCCTTAAAGAAAACAAAGATCAACTAGAAAAAAAAATTCAAGAAAGTGAAGGGAAAATAGAGCTTCTTAGTTTTCAGGCCAAAGAAATGGAAATGGCCGAAGAGCTCTATCTCGCTGAAGAAGAAATGATCTTGCAAAAAAATCGCTTTATGCAGCGGCAAAAAATTCAAGACATTACCCAAACACTCTCTTTAATGCTCTCTGATAATCCGGAACAAGAAACTCTTCTCTCTCTTACTCAAAAAATGGTTCAAGTGGTGGGAAAACAGAGCACTCTTTTGACTCACGAATTTAATGAAGAGTTAAAAAAAATAATGCTGAGTATTGAAATTCTTGAAGATGAACTTCAAAAAAGCAGACAAGATTTAGATGATGGCCCTAAAGAAAATCTTCTAGAAAAAATTCATCAACTGGGACTTTATAAGAAAAAATATGGGATGACTTATGAGGATTTTCAGCAAAAACGTCAGCATGTAACAGAAGAGCTTAGCTCTTATGAGAATCCCCAAGAACAGCTCGCTCTTCTTGAAAAAAAAATGAAGGAGAAAGAAAATCTTCTTTTTTCTCTCAACGAAAAGCTGCACCATGACCGCCTTAAAGGGGCCACTGAGCTCTCAAAAATTCTCACCACCAATATTGCTCAGCTCAATATGCCTCACGCTACTCTCACCATTAATATAGAAAAAAAAGAAGAACTCACTTTTATGGGAGGAAGTAGTGTTCGTTTTAACTTCTGCCCTAACCCAGGTGAGCGCACTGATGATCTTCGCGCTATGGCCTCAGGGGGAGAACTCTCGCGCATCCTCCTCGCCTTAAGACAGGCCTTTATTGGACAAAATGATATCTCCATTTTTCTCTTTGATGAAATCGATACTGGCCTTGATGCTAAGACGGCCCAAGTTATTGGCCAAATTCTCCACACGATGGGGCAGCGATCACAACTTTTAGTTATCAGTCATCTTCCTCAAGTCGTAAAATTTGCTCATCAACTGATTGTCGTTAAAAAACTCATTACCTCGATTGATTCTCAACAGCGAACAATCTCACAAGTAGAACACTTGCGAAGTAGCAAAGAAATTCATCAGCAAATTCAAGAATTTTTTTCTTTTTAAATGAAAGAAAAGGAAGGTTTTAACGTGAAATTAGTCTCTCTCTCCGATGCCCATATTCAAAATAAAGACTGCCCTCAATATAAAAAAGTCCTCGCCTACCTTAAACACCCTGCTACTCTGCGCGCGAACTTAGTGATTCTTCTCGGTGATACCTTTGATTTAATGTGTGGCCCACATATTGAATATTATCGCGAATATGAAGAGTTTTTCTCTTCTCTTTACGCTCTTTTAAAAGAAGGAAAAACTGTTTATTTTTTTGAAGGAAATCACGATATTCACACGGAAAATCTTTTTCTCAACCAATCTGATCTCTCAAGTTATGTGAATAAAAAACTTTTTATCTTTCAAAAAGGAACAACCGTTGTAGGGGACGTAACGGGAAAAAAAATCTACCTCACTCATGGTGATGAATTTCCTCTCAGTGATCCCTTTTATCCTCTTTATAAAAAAATTCTTCTTTCAAAAACTCTCTCTTTCTTGGCCAATAACATCCCCTATAAGGCCATGACTCTC
>CALDHR010000251.1 GCA_937898585.1 uncultured Oligoflexia bacterium | reverse complement strand
GTGTCGGTGAATGAAGAATTTAGTCGTTTTATTCATTTAGGTCGTTTTGTACCGGAGAGTTTTGTGGAAGGAAATGCTCTTGCTTATGGCATGTTTATTTTTATGATACTGCTTACCTTTTTTGCAGCGAGATCTAAAAAATAAAAAAATATATTCACGTTGATATGGATTGTTTTTTTGCAGCGGTGGAGATGAGAGAAAATCCATCGCTGAAAAATATTCCCATGGCCGTAGGTGGGCGGCCTGATAGTCGGGGTGTTATTAGCACGAGTAATTATCCGGCGCGAAAGTTTGGGGTGAAATCAGGAATCAGCTCTGCCGCTGCTATGAGGCTATGCCCACAATTAAAAATTCTTCATCATTCTTTTCAACATTACAAACAAGATGCTCAGAAGATTCACGCCATTTTTTATGAATACACAGATCAAGTGGAAATTGCAGGTCTCGATGAGGCCTATCTTGATGTAACAGATTGTTCTCTTTTTGGCGGATCGGCCACTTTAATCGCGCGCGATATTAAAAAAAAGATTTTTGAGAAAACAAAACTCACTGCTTCGGCCGGAGTTGCCCCGAATATGTTCTTGGCCAAAGTGGCCAGTGACTGGAAGAAGCCCGATGGTTTGTTTGTTATTCGACCAGAAGAAGTCGCTGACTTTGTCAAAGATCTTGCCGTTAAAAAAATTCCAGGTGTGGGAAAAGTTGGGTTTGAAAAATTAAAAAAAATGGGGGTGACAACATGCTCAGATTTACAAAAAATTCCCCTTGAAGATCTTCAGCTTTCCTTTGGAAAGTGGGCCAAGTCTTTGCATGATAAATCTTTTGGCCGCTGCTGGCGTGAGATTTGTACGCATTATGAGCGAAAAAGTTTAAGTACAGAGGAGACTTTTGAGGGAGATTTGAGTTTTGATGAATTAAAGGAGTGGGCACTCGGATCTGTTGTGGAAGAGTTTCAGCGGCGCTGGGAAAAGCATAACAAACAAGAGAAAATTCAAACTCTTTTTGTGAAATTAAAGTTTTGTGATTTTGTTAATGTGAGTGTTCAGAAAAATTTTTCAAATTATAACTTAGATGAAATATATCAACATGCAGAAGATCTTTTACATATAGCTTTTGCCAAAGGAGAGCGACCTGTTCGCTTGCTAGGTATAGGTGTTCGATTTTGTCAGGAAAAAGAGAAGAAAGAGTCTATTCAGTTAAAATTTCCTTTTATTTAATTTTTTAATTTCCGATGAGGATAAAAGTTAAGTGATGAATTCTATGAAAAATTCAAAAGAAAAAACCCTTTAAAGCTTTTACGAAAAAAATAATTCTTTTTAATTTTTCTTTAAATTTTTTTGTGCGTACTTGCTTCTAAAGCGCGCAAAAAAACCTGCGCACAACAAACAAAAAGTAATCATCGTCGATAGGTCCTTCTTCTTTGCCCTTGTCCTTGCCCCTGTTTTTTTAACTGTGGTCTTGCCGGTGCTTTGGTGCAATGGAAAGGGTGATTTTTTTCTAATGGAATAGATTGTTTAATGAGTTTTTCAATATCTTTTAAGTAAAATCTCTCTTCACTGTCACAAAAAGAAATGGCCTCACCTTTAGCACCTGCTCTCGATGTTCGTCCAATACGATGGACATAACTTTCAGGAATATTAGGGAGTTCAAAATTAATAACATGAGTAATGCCATCTACATCAATTCCGCGTGCAGCAATATCAGTAGCAATAAGAGCACGAATCTTTCCTGCACGAAAATTTTCCAGGGCCCGTTGACGCGCGGCCTGAGATTTATTGCCGTGAATGGCCTCAGCGCTGATACGGTTTTTCACTAAAATTTCAGTGACTTTGTTGGCGCCATGTTTTGTGCGCGTAAAAATAATCGTCCGCTTGATTTTAGGGTTGGTTTTAAAGAGATGAAGAAGAAGACTCCGCTTGTCATCTTTATCTACATACATCACCGATTGCTCGATGCGCTCGGCCGTTGAAGAGATAGGAGTCACTTCTACGCGGATGGGGTTTTTCAACATAGATCCGGCCAAATTTTCAATTTCTTTAGGCATGGTGGCCGAGAAAAAAAGATTGTGGCGAACGGGAGGCAGCATGCGGATAATTTTTTTAATTTCGTTGATAAAGCCCATATCCAGCATGCGATCGGCCTCATCGAGAACAAAGGCCTGAACATTGCCAAGACGGATGTGGCGTTGCTGAATGAGATCCATAAGGCGACCAGGGGTGGCAATTAAAACATCAACACCTTTGGCGATACGCGAGACCTGAGGTCCTTGGCCAACCCCACCAAAAACTAAGGCAGTTTTGAGTTTGAGGTACTTGCCGTATTGGCAAAAGCTCTCGTCAATTTGGACGGCCAGCTCGCGCGTAGGCGCTAGAACCAAAACTTTGGTCTCTTTGGGGGCGCAAGGAGAAGGTGTTTTCATAAGGCGGTGGAGGATGGGAAGAGCGAAGGCCGCTGTTTTTCCTGTTCCTGTTTGGGCACAGCCTAGAAGGTCTTTTCCCTCGAGAAGGTGTGGTATGGCCTGCTGCTGAATGGGTGTTGGGTGGACATAGCCGAGATCTTTAATGGCCTTCTGAATTTGCTCAAGAAGGTGAAGGTCAGTAAAAGTTGTTGTTTTGGTGGTCATTCATTATTCATTTTTGTTAGATGTAAAGTCTGATGCTCTTATGAGAGGGAAAAATAATCAACTAAAAAGAGATTTATGTTATAGTTTTGACGGTTTTTTTTGGTTTTTTCTTAGCAAAGGAATTTTTATCATGACACTCATCAAGTCTCTTTTTTCCGATGGTCAAGAGCTCATTAACAAAGAAGTCTCTCTTTTTGGTTGGGCCCGCAGTGTGCGTCGCTCTAAAAATGTCGCTTTTTTGGCCCTTAATGACGGCTCGACGCAAGGGACGATTCAAGTTGTTTGTGATGAAAATCTTGCGAACTTTGAAGAGGTTTCGGGGAAATTGGCCGGGACTTGTTTTTCAGTTGATGGCGTTGTGGTGAAAAGTATGGGCAAGGGTCAGAGTATTGAGATTCAGGCCAAAAAGGTCGTCGTAGAAGGCGATGTTTCCAGTGAAGGATATCCGCTTCAGAAGAAGGCCACTAGTTTAGAATTTTTGCGCGAGATTCCTCATCTGAGGGCGCGGACAAATACTTTTGGCGCCGTTTTTCGTCTAAGGCATTCTATTAGTTTTGCCACTCATCAGTTTTTTCACCAAGAGAATTTTTACTATATGAATACTCCCATTGTGACGGCCTCTGATTGCGAGGGAGCAGGTGAGTTGTTTCGCGTGACGACGCTTGACTTAGATAAATTGGCCGATGGGGAAAAGAAAAAAGTTGATTACAATTTTGATTTTTATAAAAAACCGGCCTACCTTACGGTCTCTGGTCAGCTCAACGCCGAGGCCATGGCCATGGGACTTGGACGTGTCTACACTTTTGGGCCAACGTTTCGCGCGGAGAACTCTCATACATCGCGCCATCTCTCTGAGTTTTGGATGGTAGAGCCTGAAGCGGCGGGGTTTGATTTAAATGATAATATGGATTTGGCCGAAAATTATTTAAAGTATCTTATTAACTTTATTCTTAAAGAGAATCCTGAAGAGTTGGCGTTTCTTGCTCAGCACTATCAAAAAGATTTAGTGGAGAGTCTTGAGAAAGTTCGCAGCAGCAACTTTGTCCGGCTGACTTACACAGAGGCCATCTCTATTTTAGAAGAGGCCATGAAAAATAAAAAAGTTAAATTTGAATATAAAGTTGCCTACGGCACAGATCTTCAGTCAGAGCATGAGCGCTATTTAACAGACGTTCATTTTAAAGGGCCTGTGTTTGTCACTGATTATCCAAAGTCTTTTAAGGCCTTTTATATGAAACTCAATGACGACAATGAAACAGTTCGTGCAATGGATTTACTTATTCCTGGAATTGGCGAGCTTATAGGTGGATCGCAGCGTGAAGATAATGAAGAGAAACTTCTTGCAAGAATGAAAGATGCTCATTTAGATCCAGAAACATATGATTGGTATCTGCAGCTTCGCCGTTTTGGCTCTATTAAGCACTCTGGCTTTGGCATGGGACTTGAGCGGATGATTATGTATGTGACGGGAATGAGCAATATTCGAGACGTGATTGCGTTTCCGCGCTTTCCAGGAAGTGCAGAGTTTTAGACTTGTTCGTCAGAAAAAAAATCTCGCATAAAATCTTTGGTTTCTTGAATATTAATTAAGATTAAACAGTTTTCCCAACTTCCCTGTAGATAGGATCCTTCTTTGATAGGAGTAATGATTTCTGCGTTTTGAGCGAGTTCTTTTCTTAATTGAGTTATTGAATTGAATGATGAATAGATGAGTGGTGTTGCTGTGCAATTAAAGCAGGACAACAAAATACCAGCTTCTAAAAAAGCTGTTGTTGGATCGGGCATTGCGTTTAGTAAAAGGTGAATTATAACAGGAGAAGAAACAAGGGCCATGTTAATTGTAATAATGGCAGGAATATATCTTGTTAGCTTTTTTCTTATTTCGTTCCAAGATTTTATCGTGCTCAATCTATAAACTTCTTGTTGTAGAGGAAGAATGTCTCCTTCTTGAACCTCTGCTATTTCAAGATTAGAAAAATGTGACACAAAAAAAGCTTCATCTTTTTCTTTTATAAGAAGAAGGCATGCCTTTAATAATGTTGTAAAATCGATAGAATTTGCTGCTTCAAGATAGTGACTTTTAAGAAATTCGGCCCACTCAGGTTTGATAATTTTAAAAAGAACATAGAACATTCTATTAATAAAGTTTCGTTCAGTCTGAAGTTTTCCATTCTTTTGTAGATTATAGAGTTGTTGAAGTAAGAGAGGGGCAAACCCAAGGTCGTCGCTACCTTCGGCCATTTGAAGAGTGGATCCTATGAAAAAATATTCTCTGTCATTAAGGCGACCTGTCGTTTGAGGAGTAGGTTCATCTGTCAAGTAAGCATAGAGACTGTTGTTTTGATAGGGTGTAATGGTGATAAATAAAACAAGGATAAGGCGAAGGATAATATTTTTTGTTTTCATTGGTGGAAAAATCTATTCTTAAGTTCTTTTTCTAAGTATTTGATGCGTTTAAGTTGAAAAGATTCTTGTTGGATAGCGAGATAAATATTGTCTCCCCCAATAGAATATTTATAATCAAGAAGGTCCACTTCGTTTTTGTAATAGGATTTTTCTAAAACGTGGCGCGGGATAGCGGCAATGGAAAGACCCGACTGAACGGCATAGAGAATTGGTCCATGCGCATTGACGGTGATATTTTTTTTCACATTGCGTGAAGTGATTTCTTTTCCAAAATAAGATTTATGCCACTGATAAAAAAGAGAATTATCTCCATGAAAATCGGCCACAGGATAAGTGGTAATGTTTTCCAGAGTGAGAGGAAGTTGTATTTTAAAAGAAGGATGTTTAGGAATTACTAAAACAATTTCTTCTCTCTTAATAAAAAAATTAATTGAATTGGTCGGAAGATATTTTTCAGGAATAACAATGGCGTCAAGTTGAAATCGGTTAAATTTTTCCAGAAGGTGTTCTGGTCCATCGAGAGTTATTTCAATATTGAGACCTGGGTGTTTTTTAGCAAGATCAATAAGGGCCTGGCCAATAACAGATTTTCCAAGGCCAACGAGTGTACCTAAGCGAATATCACCAGAGACATTGTTTTCGTCTTCTTGAATTTCTTGTAGTGTTTCTTGAATGTCATGCAAAATTTTACTTCCACGGACAGCAAGAATTTTACCTTCGCTGGTGAGGGTAACAGATTTACCTAATCGTTTGACGAGAGGCCTTCCAATTTTATTTTCAAGAGATTTAATAGACTGACTAACGGCCGATTGAGAGAGATTTAAATCAGTGGCGGCGCGGGAGAAACTCCCCCGCTGACCAACACTGATAAGAACTTGTAATTGTGTGAAATCCATTAAATAAAAAAAGAAAACTAATCGCGCTCAGCAAGTTTATCTTGGCGATCTTTTTTCACTTTTTCTTCAACATCGCGAGGACATTGAGCGTAATGAGAAAATTCCATCGTATAAGATGCTTTTCCTGCTGTTCCAGAACGAAGGTCAGTTGAGTAACCAAACATGCTAGAGAGAGGGACTTGAGCATTGATAACGGTATCGTTGTTATCAGATGTCTCAGATCCTTGGATTACACCGCGACGAGAAGAAAGATCGCCAATGACGAAACCTTGATATTCGTCAGGAGTTTCTACTTCAACTTTCATGATTGGCTCAAGAAGAGCAGCACCAGCATTTTTGACGGCGTTTCTCATGGCCATACGAGAAGCAATACGGAAGGCGATATCAGAAGAATCTACATCATGAGATTTACCATCTTCGAGGAAAACTTCCACGTTGATCATAGGAAAAGCTGCAAGAGGTCCTTTATTCATGACGTCTTGAAAACCTTTATCACATGAGCCGATAAATTCTCCAGGAATAACCCCACCCTTAATAGAGTTGTTGAATTTATAAACTTGATCTTCTGTTTCTTTGTCTGTGTCAGCAAGTGGACGAATGCGACCAACAACTTGACCAAACTGACCAGAACCACCCGTTTGTTTTTTGTGAGTGTAGTCAAATTTTGTCTCAGTTGTAATGGTCTCACGGTAGTTAACTTGCGGAGCACCTACTTCAACTTCAGCACCGTATTCACGCTTAAGGCGCTCAACATAAATTTCAAGATGAAGTTCACCCATACCAGCAATACGCGTTTCAGCTGATTCTTCATCAGTGAAAACGTGAAAAGTTGGATCTTCGCGAACAAAGCGCTGAAGACCTTTACTCATTTTTACTTGCTGATCTTTATCTTTAGCGCGAATAGAAAGCTCGATTACAGGAATGGGAACGTGAATTCCTTCACATGAAACTTTTGAACTTTCATCGTCAACAAAAGTATCCCCTGAAGCACAGTCAACACCAATCATGGCCACAATATCACCAGCTGATGCTTCGTCGATATTTTCACGATCATTTGAGTTCATACGAACGATACGACCAACGCGAACTTTTTTACCTGTTCGAGTATTGTAGATGGTCTCACCTTTGCGAAGAGTTCCTTGGTAGATTCTCGTATAAGTAAGCTGACCAAATTGTTCATCAGTGATTTTGAAGGCCATACAAACAAGCATTTTATCAGCAACGGGATCAAGAGCGATTTCTTCGTTGTTTTCACCTTTTGCTTTTGGTCCTTCACAGCTTAGCGGAGAAGGAAGGTAGCGTGCAACGCCATCGAGAAGAAGTTGAACAGCTCTGTTTTTAAAGGCCGATCCACAAAAAGTAGGGACAAGCTGAAGAGAGTTAACACCTTTATAAATTGCTTTATGGATAGTTTCTTCGCTGATTTCTTTTTCTTCGAGAATATCTTCCATCATTTGCTCATCATACTCAGAAAGAGCATCAAGCATTTTAACGCGATATTCGCGCGCTTTATCGTGAAGTTCAGGAGGAATTGCTTCTCTTCTTAATTTCTCACCATTTGGTCCATCAAAATAAACGGCCTGCATCGTAATAAGATCAACAACTCCGTTAAAAGTATCTTCGTAGCCAATAGGAATTTGAACCATAACGGCATTTAATCCCAATTTTTCGCGAAGAGATTTTGCTGCGTTATAGGCATTAGCACCCATACGGTCCATTTTATTGATAAAGGCCAAACGAGGAACGCGGTAGCGCTTCATTTGACGGTCAACTGTAATAGATTGCGATTGAACACCGGCCACACCGCAAAGAACAAGAACGGCACCATCGAGAACGCGGAGTGAACGTTCAACTTCAACTGTAAAGTCAACGTGTCCAGGAGTATCGATGATATTAATTTTAATATCTTTTTGGTCACCTTCGGCGAAAGTGATTCCTTTTCCCTCAGAGCCTTTCCAATGAACTGTTGTAGCGGCCGAAGTGATAGTGATCCCCTTCTCGCGCTCAAGATCCATATGGTCCATTTTTGCACCTGATCCACCGCCACGAACTTCTTCGATCTTGTGAATTTTGTCTGTGTAAAAAAGGATTCGCTCAGTAAGAGTTGTTTTTCCTGAGTCGATGTGGGCCGAGATACCGATATTTCTCGTTTTCGACAATTGTTTCATGATTTTAACGCTCCCTATGCTATGGATTCTAAATTAACGGTGTTTAGTTGAATTGTTCTCTCATTAAACTGGCCGGTTGAGGGCGTCAATATAGCCAAACTTCTTTTCTTTTTCTAGTTTTTTTAAAAATTACTTGCATTGATTTTTTTATCTGTGTAGTTAGTGGCCTAATTGAACGTTAGAAGAGAAAGATAAAATTCATTATGCATAGACATAGCAGCAGACAAAAAGACCTCGACAGGCAACAACTCTATGATGGCGTGAAAATGCTTACAGAGGGTCAAAGTGAGCACATCGTCCTTCCTCAGCAAAAACTCTTTACCCTTTTTAGCATTTCTTTTCA
>CALDHR010000250.1 GCA_937898585.1 uncultured Oligoflexia bacterium | reverse complement strand
TTTTGTTTTTTAAGCAATTTTCAAGGACATGAGGAAGGCCACTATAAGATTTAAATGAATTGCCTGATTTTCGTTCGGGAGACACTCTGTCTGTTCACTACAGAATTACAGAGGGCGAAAAAAGTCGTATTCAGGTTTTCAAAGGAATCTGTATTGCCATGAAAAGCTACAAGAAAATGAACGGACATTTTAGAGTTCGCAAACTTTCTTCTGGTATTGGTGTAGAAAGAGTTTTTCCTTTTTACGGACCAAACGTAGCAAAAGTAGAAGTTGTTGAAAAAGCAAAAACATCAAGAGCAAAGCATTATTACCTAAGAGATAGAAAAGGTAAGGCGGCCCGTCTTGAAGTTGATTACACTCGATAGTCAGCAATTTCTCCAATCAAAACATCTTTTTAATTTCAATGAAAAAATTGCAATAGCAGGGCTTGATGAAGTGGGACGAGGTCCCCTCGCAGGTCCTGTTGTTTCTTGTGCCGTAGTCATTGAATCTTCCAATGCTTCTCAGTTGGAAAAAGATCTTCCTCTTTTTGTTGAAGAAATGAGTCTTCTTGGCGTCAATGATTCAAAGAAAATATCCACCGCAAAAAGAAAGAAAATTCTTCGCCTCCTGAACATACAAAATGAAAAAGGAGAGATTAAAATTTCCCCTCTTTTTCAATCCAAAATTTATTATTCTATTGCTTTCCTTCCCCCTACTGTCATTGATGAAATAAACATCCTCCAGGCCAGCTTAAAAAGCATGAGTATGGCATGGGAAGATTTAAGAGAAAGAACAGTTAGCGCCAAACAGGCCTTACTTCTTATTGATGGAAATCAGCTGCCCCGTTTTCACGAAAAAGTTACAGCAATTCCTTTGGTTAAAGGAGATTCAAAGTCAAAGCTCATTGCCTTGGCCTCCCTTATTGCTAAAGAATTTAGAGATAACTTAATGAATCGTCTACACGAAGAGTTTCCCTATTATGGTTGGAATTCAAATGCTGGCTACCCAACAAAAATCCACCAAGAAGGGATCAAAAAACATGGAATCACAGAGCATCATCGAAAAAGCTTCAGAGGGGTGGGAGCAGGCCTCTGAGGCGAAGCATCTCATTTCTCACCTCTGTGATTAATTCATTGACGTTATCCTTCGTCATATTCCTTGTCTCTATCGGACGACCAAAAATAACAGATGTTTCAATCTCTTTATTTATCTTCATTGATTTTGCTGGAATTACATATTGAGTTCCTTCTATCCAAAAAGGAACAATGGGGATGCCAAGATCAATGGCCAAATAAAACCCCCCTCTTTTAAAATTACCCAGAGGATGCATATCATTATAGAGCTGGTTTCTCGTTCCCTCTGGCGCCATCCAAAGAGAAGGGCCTGCGCTAATTAAACCTTTGGAGCTCTCCAGCTGGGCAATCGCCCTCTTTCTATTTTTTCGATTAATCAAGATAACGCCACATTTTTTAATGGCCTTACCAAAAACAGGGATTTTCCCCAGCTCCTGCTTTGCTACCATGCGAAGTGACTGAGGAATAGAAACGATGAAAGCAGGGATATCTATCAAAGAAAGGTGGTTAGACATGTAGAGGTAAGGACCTTCCGTTTTACTGGAAAGCTGGTTTACTTCTTTTTGTGTTAAATCGTCAGGGTAAAAAATAGAGACCTTCGTCCCTGTAATACCAAGAATGATATGGGCAAATTTGCGAATAAAGAAATCTTGAACTGGGCGAGTAATGCGTTTTTCTGGAGTAAAGACAACTCTTACGCAATGGGCCAGCGCTTTTCCTAAAAGAAAGAAGATTAAAACAACTCCTTTGAAGTTATTTTTGTAGAGTAAAAAGACCTTTTTCTTCTTTAAATTGAGATGACTCATTTTTGTGCTATCTTTTTTATTAATTTTTTTTAAAATAGATTCATAACATAGGATTGCCTTATACACTATTACTGGAGGAAAAATGGAAGTAAAAGAATTAAAAGATCTTCTTAAAAAAGGTCTTATTGCTGGCTCTCTTGGTCTTGGAATTGCGTCACAGTTTTCGGCAGAATCAACTTCTTTTATTGCTCATGCAGATGATGCTGAAATGAGTGATGCAGACTATGAAGATGTTGAAATTGAAGAGGCCGAAGAAGTTGCTCCCAAAGAAGAAGAAAAGAAAGAAGACGAAGGTGAGAAAGGTTGCGGAGCTTCAGGATGTGGAAGCTAGGCCTTTCTGCTCGAAGAGAACATTTTTCATTTTTAAAAAAAGGGGGTTGGGACTTACCATCCCCCCTTTATCTTGAATTTATCACTGAAAATGCCCTTTTTTATGGGGGACCTATTGACGAAATGTTGGATTTTTCTCAACAGCTACCTTTTCTAAGAGGACCTCTCTTTCATGGCCTAGGAATGTCTCTTGCTTCAAATAACTCATTAGATTTAAACTATCTCCAAGAAATTAAAAAATTAATAGATCTCTACAAATGCCCTTATTATTCAGAGCATTTATGTCTTAGTCAGGTAATGGGAATTGAGTCTCATGATCTGCTTCCTTTTGTGAGAAACAAGCAATCCCTTTTAAGAATCGTAGATAAAGTAAAATATATCCAAGAAGTTATTAATCGTCCTTTTCTCATAGAAAATGTGAGTGCTTACTTAGAGAGCGAAGAAAACCATTATAGCGAAGTTGATTTTTTCAATGAAGTTGTTTTTCAAAGTGATGCTTATTACTTACTCGACTTGAATAATATTTATGTCAATTCATATAATTTTTCTTTTGATTGGAAAAGTTACATTAAAAGTATTCCCTTGGATCGCATTAAAGAAATTCACTTGGCCGGTTATGCTAAAACCTCTAGTGAGAAAATTCTTTTAGATACTCATGGAGAAAAAATTAGGCCTAAGACATGGGAGGTTTTTGATTTTTTTCTCGACTTTCACTTAAGTCAAAATCCAAAAGAAAATTTAAAGAAAATAAAAGACATTCTTATAGTTGTTGAATGGGATAATAATGTTCCTCCATTTCAAGAGATGATAAGCGAAGTAAAAAAGACAGCATCGCATTTAGAAAGAAAGGCGATACTTTATGCATGAAGAATACTGGCCCTCGCTTATAAAAAAAGAGTCTATACTTAATGAAAGTGAAGGACAGGGTGTCTATCAGACGATTCTCTTTAAGCACTATAAGAATACCTTGGAGAATATTTTCAAACGCTCTCTCAATCTTTATTTTAAGAGTTCTTTTGAAGATCTTTTAAGAGAATTTATTGTTAAACATCCTTCAACGAACAAAGATCTAGATTTTATATCTATCTTCTTTCTTGATTTTCTAGCAAAGAAAGAGCTTTTTCATCATGAGTCCATGCTTTGCGATATGCGCTACGAACTTTCAAGCTACTGGGTTGTGAAAAATAAATTCACCCAAGATAAAACCCTTACTGAATTCAAAAAAAGTCTTTCTCACGGATTATTTTTAAACAAGACAATTATTCTTGATGTTTTTAATTTTAGACCTTTCAAAGAAGAGAAGAAACAAGAAGAATGCTATTTCGTTTTTTATCGACGCCTATCAGACCTATCGATTGAAAGGAAGGCCATAAAAAGAGGGTATTTTCTCTTATTGAAAAACCTCATGGAATATAAAGGTGAAAACTTAAACCTCTTCTTTCAATCAAAACCCAAGGCCATGGAAAAGCTTGATTTTCTTAAAAAAGAAGAGGTTGTTTTGGGTCTCTAGTAATCAAGAGCACTTTTTCTAATATGTACGTTTGGTTTTGTTTCTTGCACAAGAAGTTCTCCGCTTATCACTTCTGCCACGACAAGATGATGATCGCCAGGTTTAGATGATGAAACTTTTTTTGCCGTAAAATGAGAAAGAGCTCCAGTTAAGATAATTTCTCCAGACTGAGAAATAGAGTGAGGAACTTCCTTGAAAACATTATTATTAGGATCATATCCCTTCCAGAAATGCTTTAAAAAGCTTTTATCGTGTTCACCAACAATATTAACCGTAAAAGGTTCTCCTTCCATAATAGAGTCAAATGAAGGTCGTCCTTGCTTGACGGCCAAGGTAATAAGCATGGGTGAAAAAGAAACTTGTTGAATCCAGCTAGCAAGATAACCATCCAAGACAGCATCATCATTTTTAGAAGATTTAGTGCAGACAATAAAAAGACCCGAAGGTATTTTAGCAACAGCTTGTTCAAAACTCATTATTATCTCCTTTCTTACTTAAATTAAACGCTCATAAAGCTCGTGATAAATATTAAACATCGTGTTGAAAACTTTTTGAACTTTAACGGACTCTCTTTTCCAGTCTTGCGGGTAATAGAGTTTCATGTTCTCGATATTGGCCTTGAGAAGATTCTCTTTAATATAAAATTGTTCAACTTGACGATTCAACTCAATTTGCTCGTTTCGATCATAAAGTTTAATAGACTTTTTATAAAAGGCGACACCAGAATTATATTTCTTAATATAATCATCGAGAAGGATTCTCAGATCATCTAAGTCTGTATACTTGTACTGTGTAATATTGAGGAGAGGAAGATTCTTCGCTAAAACAGCATCATCTCTAACACTAATGGTTTCCTGGATAGAAGAACAAGAGAATAAGAAAAGTGAGATAAGAGAGAGAAAAAAGAAATTTTTCATTGAAACACTCCATCAATAATAAAGAATTTTTAAAATGCTCTTTAAAATTGCAGATTATGAGTGCATTTGCAAGGGCCTATTTCTCTCTTCTTCATGGTAAGGATAATGAGTAACATAAGAATCAATACACTCAGAAGCAATTGAACGATAAACTTGATCTCGCTCATAATACCATTTTAAAAATTCAGCAGCATCATTGACATTTAAAAAGGAGGGACGAATATTTTTTTTATAATGTTCCAAAAGGGAAAGTGGGGGAATGAAGAGATAAAATGTTTTTTTAAATTTTTCCAGTAAAAGTCGATTCTCTTGGGAAAGAGGTAGACCACCTCCTGTCGCTAGCATGACTTTGCTCCCATCAGGAAGAGACAAAACCTGCTTATTCATGAAGAAATTAAAGGCCTTATGTTCACAATCTCTGAAAATCTTTTCGCCTAGATCTCGATAGGCCATAGCGGGAGAACTATAATTCTTAGCTAAGTTAGCAGAAAACCACTTCAAGAGGATGTCATCTGTATCAAAAAAAATATAACCAAGTTCCTTGGCCCAAATTTTTCCTAGAGTAGTTTTTCCAACACCTTTGTGTCCAATGAGTGCCATTTCAAAAGTAATCACGAGATGGTCCTTTGCTTAAAGTTTAGGCCTAAATGATTCATTTTTTCGATAAAGAAGGGAAATGTTTTATGGATACATTCAATATTGAAAAGAGAGATGGAATATCTTGATTTGAGACAAGAGATCAATATTACTAGCGCCATGGCCATTCGATGATCGTCATAGCTTTCAAGGGAAATATTTTTTTCCACCAATCCTTTAGAAGGATAGATTGTCAGGGATTTTTTAGTTGAAGTTGTTTTTATTTTCAATTTTGAAAACTCCTCTCCTATGGCCTTTATTCTATCAGTTTCTTTGGTTCTGGCAACCTCGATATTCGTTATTTTTAAAGGAGAGGTCATTTGAGTCGCCAAAACACTTAGCGCAGGGATGGAATCAATCATCGAATTGAGGTCTATTTTTCCTCCCACAAGTTCTGAGTCTTGGCCTTTTACCGTCACTTCCTTACTCTCGCGATGAATAATAATCTTTGCTCCCAATTTTTCTAAAAGGAAAAAAAACTCTTTATCACCTTGATCATCATTAAAATCTAAATTCTGAAGAGTAATTTCACTTTTATGAATAAGAGCTGCTACGAGAGGAAAGGCAGCACTGGAGAAATCACCAGGGATAAAAAGATCTAACTGCTTTGGAAAAGAAGGTGAGGAGGAAAGGAGCTTTAGTGTTATTTTTTTAAAATTCAGCTGATTTGTCACTTCAAGGAAGGGAAAAAGCTTTTTGATCCAATTTAAAGTCATCTTGACAAAGGGGATTTCACCAGGGTCTGAAACGTGGATAGTAAATTTTTTTTGATTAGAAGCAGGGAGCGAAGAGAGCCTAATAGATAGGGCAATAAGGAGAGCGGAAACAAACTGAGAGTCTTTTCCCTTAAGGTGAAAAACTGATTTTATTTTTATATGAGCTGATTCTTGTTTTATTTTGAGAGGGGCATAGTTTTTTTGTTCAAGATATTCAACTAAATCATCTTTTTTATTGCTGGCATTGAGGGAGTCCACGAGATCTTGCATAGTTCGTTTGTGCTGAATGGATTCATCTCCCGTTATCACCAAATCAAACTCTTGCCCGAAACAAGGATTTAGGGCCAAAATTGCCGTTAAAAAACGAAGAGAGATGCCCGAGTTCCCTACATCCAGCAGCTTTACTAATTTAAATTTCTTGTCTGATTCTTCTTGGTTTTTAGGGTTGAGGCCTTTAATGAGAAGTTTTCCCGATGAAGAGTTTTTCTCAACGATAACCCCCAGAGAAGAAAGAATTTCTAGGAGCTTTTCAGTATCAGGAGAAGAGAGATAATCGTGGATAATAGTCGTAGTGGGAATAAAAGCAGAGAGGATAATCGCCCTCATGGTGTGTGACTTAGAGGGAGGAATAACAATACTTCCACTTAATTTCTTTTTAGCGGGGTAAATAAAACTTGTTTCTCTTTTTTTATTCTTTCTCAAAGTCATGGTTTTTACTTGATGTTTATAGTTGTGTAGTAGTAATTCATTTTTAAAATAAAAGGAACTTTTTCTCATGCAAAATTTTAATTTTTCACTTATTTTTCATACGCAATCTTTCATTATCCTCTTTTTAATGTATGTGGGAGTCTATTTTAGGCGAAATCGCAATCGCCACGTAAAAATCATGCTCACAAGTATTGTTTGGGATTTTATTTTAATTTTGCAAATTGAGCTGGCCCGTAAGGCCATTATGAAGGCCGCAGATGCTGCTTTACATCCGTCGCTTCTTCTCGTTCATCTTTTTTTCGCTGTTGGCTCTGTTGTTCTTTATATTTTTATGTTGAGAAGTGGTTATCAAATTCTTAAAGGAAATACAGATAAGCGATCTTTTCATAAAAAAATGGGATTTATCACTCTCTTCTTTCGAACAATGACTCTTTTTACGAGTATTTATGTCATCAAATAGTTTTGGAAAAAAACTCGTCATGACTACTTTTGGTGAGTCTCATGGCGAGATGATTGGTGCTATTCTTGATGGTGTTCCTTCTGGTTTAAAAATTGATAGAGAGCTTATTTCTTATCGCCTTTCTCTGAGAAAGGGAGGGAGAAATTCTTTTGTTACTCCAAGAAATGAAGATGATGAAATTGAAATTATCTCTGGACTTAAAGATGAGATAGCAACAGGCGCCCCGCTCGCTTTTATTATCAAAAATAAAAATATTAAAAAGAGAGACTATCAAGATTTAGTAGGGAAGTTTCGACCAGGGCATGCTCATTACACCTATTTAAAAAAGTATGGTCTTTTTGAAGAAAGTGGAGGAGGGCGTGCGAGTGCCCGAGAGACGGCCATGAGGGTTGCTTGTGGTGCTGTTGCTGAGATGATTCTAAGAGAAGTTGGAATTCAAAGCATCTCTTTTGTTTCAAAGATTAAAGATGTTGTCATTGACAGTTGTGATGATTTTTTTAAGACTCTTTTTTGTGAACCAACATTAATAACTGATAAATCTCTTTTTATCCCTGATGAAGAAAAAAATGCGAGAGCTGAAAATATTTTGGATGGATTAATTAAGCAAGGAGACTCTCTTGGGGGGCGCATTACCTTTTGTGCTCAATTTCTTCCTGTTGGCCTAGGAGATCCCGTTTATGAAAAAATAAGTGCTAACTTGGCCAAGGCCATGATGAGCATTCCCGCCGTTAGAGGATTTGAGCTGGGAAATGGAGAAGATTTAAGTGAAATACATGGAAGTCAATTTAATGATGAAATGACTCTCGATGGTTTTTCCTCTAATCATTCGGCCGGCATTCTTGGAGGAATTACGAATGGAGAGTTGCTCTATGGACATGTTCACTTTAAGCCAACTTCCAGCATTCGAAAAAAACAAAAAACTCTGAATGCCGAAGGAAAAGAAGTTGAGCTGGAAATGAAGAAGGGTAGGCATGATCCCTGTGTGGCCATTCGAGGAAGTGTTGTGGTTAAGGCCATGCTTGATTTAACTCTCGCTGATGCTTTATTAATCAACATGTCCACACGATTAGATGATTTAAAAAAGAAATACGAGAGGATTATCTGATGGGCCCTCTCTTTTTTTTAGAAGATTTTGATATTTCTTTAATTAAGAAAAATATTAAAAAGAAAGAAAAACTTTTTTTTCTTATTGAAGAGACGGTTTTCCATCTCTTTGAAAAATCATTTGAAGGTTTGGATGATTTTATTCTCTTTAAGGGAGGAGAAGATGCTAAAAACATCGAAAGTCTTTCAGCTCTCGC
>CALDHR010000249.1 GCA_937898585.1 uncultured Oligoflexia bacterium | reverse complement strand
CTCTTCTCTTATTCTCCATAAAACAACAGTTGATTCTCTTGAATGGATCAATAAAGAGGGATCCCTCACCACCCTTAAACTCCACGATGTCATGCTAGGATCACAAAACAGCTACATCCATCTCGATGAATTCTCACGCCTTGGAAAAATCCGCTATTTGGCCCTTAGTGATCTCAATGTTCTTTGTGAGAGCGAAGAAAATCGCGACAATAAAAGTGCTCTTATTTGCCGCGATGTCTTAGAAAAAGGATATTACGGCAATATTAAGCGAGAGTAAGATTGCCAAATAAAGGGAAGAAGGCCAAAATCCTTCTATGAAAAAACAATATCTTTTGGCGCTGGATCAAGGAACAACAGGATCCACCGCCGCTCTTATTCATAGCGAAACATTAGAATTTCTGGGGAGTAAAAATGTAGAATTTCCCCAGCATTACCCGGCCCAAGGTCAAGTAGAACACGATCTTCACGAAATTTGGTCTTCTCTTGAAGAGGCCACACGAAAACTCTTTAAAGAATTCTCTCTGACAGGTTATGAAATTTTGGCCATTGGCCTCACCAACCAGCGCGAAACCACTTGCGCCATGGACCTTCAAGGAAATCCCCTTGAACGCGCTATTGTTTGGCAAGATAGGCGCACCGCTAAAATGTGTGAAGAGTTAGATGCTCAAGGCCTCTCTCCCATGATTAAAGAAAAAACGGGGCTCTTTCTCGATGCTTACTTTAGCGCCACAAAAATGAAATTTTTTTTAGACAACTCTTCAAAAATTCAAGAAGCACGTCAGAAAAAAAATCTTCGCTTTGGCACTATTGACACTTTTATGCTGCTTAAACTCACCTCGGGAGAAAGTTATAAAACCGAAGCATCCAATGCTTCGCGCACCATGCTAATGAATCTCAAAACAGGTGAATATGATGATGAACTCTTAAAACTCTTTGGCCTCAATAAAGATGAACTTCCTCTTATTTGCGACTCTTTTAGTGAGTTTGGTCGCACCAAAAATCTTTCCTTTTTGCCTGACGGCATCCCCATTACCGGCATTCTAGGAGACCAACAAAGCGCTCTCTTTGGCCAAGGACTTCACCAAAGAGGACAAATGAAATGTACCTATGGAACAGGTGCTTTTGTCCTTACCAACACAGGCCATCAGCTTATTGAGACAAAAGAGCTCATCACCACTGTGGCCTACTCCCACAAAGGAAAATTAAATTATGCTTTAGAGGGTAGTTGTTTTGTGGCCGGTGCGGCCATCCAGTATCTACGCGACAATTTACATTTTTTTGAAAAAAGCTCTGAAAGTGAAGAACTCGCTCTTAAAGCAGACTTACAAAAGATTAATGGTCTTTTCTTTTTTCCTTTTTTCACAGGACTTGGAACGCCCTATTGGAAAAGTGATGCACGGGCCATTTTAGTGGGAGTAGGCCGAGAGACGACACCTGCAGAAATTACATATGTCACCCTAGAGTCCATTGCTTTTAGTGTTCAACTTTTACTGGAAACCTTTGCTCAGGAACTAGGGAAAAAGCCCTCTCTCTTTAAAGTAGATGGCGGCGCTACTGAAAATAATCTTTTGATGCAACTTCAATCTAATCTTCACCAACTTCCCCTCAGTCGTCCTCAAATTCGCGAGACAACTTCTTTTGGTGCAGCTCTCGCCGCGGCCAAAGGATTAAATCTCCCTATTCTCAACGGCCAAAGAGATTACAACCCCATGGAAAAAACATTTACTCCTCAGCAAAAAGAAGATCACCCTTCTTTTAAAGAAGAGCGCTATCAAGAGTGGAAAAAACTCCTGACGCGCTATTATCTTTAAAATGAAAATAAAGCTAAAAATTTTAATCAAATAGATGAAATTCTGTAAAAAGAAGAGCTTTTCCTTCAACGACGGCATAGTGAAAAGAAAGAGTAAGAGAGCGATTTCTTGTCTCGCGAGGATCTACTTTCCATCCTCTTACTTTGGAGAATTTTAAGTACTGATTTCCATAATAAAGAGGCCGGCCTCTATCTGCATAAAGAACACCTTCTCCTCTCTCTTTTGTTATTTTATTCTGATAACTTACACGACACGTTGTCTCTGGAACATAAAGAGTAAGTCCTTCTTTTGTTTTTTTCGTCTCTAAACAATGAATTGATCCTTCTAAAAGAAGCGCGCCACCTCTTTCATCAATGTTTAATTCCTGAAGTTTTTCTTGAAAGGAAACTGTTATCTCTTTATCCGCAGGCACCCAAAGAACAGTTGCTTCGAGAAGATTGCTCAATAAAAAAAATGAAAAAAGCATCGAAATAAATCTTAATTTACTCTTTGTCATAAAAATCCTTTGCTTGTTTTTTACTCTTGTTTTTCTTTACGCCAAAAAAAATCTCTTGGCCAAAGAGAAGAAAACTGCATCATAAAAATTTTTCTGGCAGGGGGATAAAAAAGATTGATAAAGGTTGTTGAAAAAAAATAAGAAAGAAGAGTGGCGTAGGCCGCTCCTTTGGCCCCAAAGAGAGGAATCAAAATATAGTTTAGCATAATGTTAATGACGGCCCCTGAAGAAGTCCGAACAAGAGAATAGCGCTGTTTTTTTTCCGCTGTATCCCATACAGACAAAACAATTCCCCAGAAAACAAAAAGAGACGACCAGATATAAATCTTTAAAATAGGAACACTTTCCAGAAAGTCTTTTTTGTAGAGAGTGACAATGCCAATCTCGGCAAACAGTGTGGTCCCTACACAAATAAAGAGGGCCATATAAGTCACAAAACTAAAAAGTTTTTTTAACTTCCGTAAATAATCTTCTTCACTTGTCTGTTTGGCCTTAAGAATAATGGGAAAAACAGAGCTAGAAATTGCAATAGGAATAAAGTGCCAAAACTCTGCTAGCTTAATGGCCGCTGAATAAATTCCAACTTCACTGGATCCACTCATCGAGCTCAGCATTAACTGATCAATTCTCATATAGAGAAAAACCGTAAGCCCACTAAAAATAAGAGGCCAACTCTCTTCTAACATCAATTTTGCCTCGCCCCAAAAAGACAATTTGGCATCAAAAATCTTTCTTATCTCACCATAACGCCTATAAAAAAAGAAGTTACCCCCCATCACCACCGCCATTTCCAATAGATAAGCGTATATAAAAAACTCTAACGGATAGTGATTAACAATGAGAAAAACTCGCCATAAAGTGGCCAACAACAATCCTGTAAGGCGACTAAAGACTCCAAAGCGCGCTTTTAACTTGGCCTGAAAGAAAACATCATAGACGTCAAATATTTTAAAAAAAAGAGAAAACATCACCAAAAAAACAAGGTGCTCACTCATCTCATCAACGGCAAACAAATCAATCTTCAGTAAAAAAAGAATCAAAAAAATACTTATTAAGGCCCCAAGAAACTGAAGCTTTAAGGCAACTTTTAGCAGAAAAGAAGAATCTTTTTCTCGGTAAACCAACTGTTTTTTTAAAATAAGAGGAAGCCCTAAATTCATAATGGGTTCAAAAAGGGCCACAAATGCAAGGGCGTAAGAATACTGACCAAGCCCTGTTCTCCCTAAGTAACGGGCCATCCAAGCAAAAATAAAAATTCCCACCATCATGCGAATGAGCTTTTCTGCATAATGCCACAGAGAATTCTCCAAAATCATTTTTCGGTTATCGTTAAGAGAATTCCATTTTTTAAAAATCTCTATTGAGAATCGCTTGCGCAAAAAAGCACCTTTTCCAATTCACTAGCAAGTTTTAACCCTACTACCTCTAACGTTTGTTTTTCGTCTTCTTTTTTCTTTTTTTCTTCTTTCGAACGCGAAAGGGCCGTTTTGTAAGAAGTAAAAAATCTCTTATAATTGAGTTTTTCTAGCTCGCGAAGGCGAATGTCAAGCTTGCTTACTTGACGCACTTCTCCTGCAAGACCTAGCTCCCCTACAAAAATATTTTGCTGTGAGATACTCTTTTGCCTCAAAGAACTCAAAAGCGCCGCAAGGACACAAAGATCTGTATCACGCGGAAGATTTTTCATTCCTCCCACCACATTCACATAAATATCGTGATTAGAAAGAGGGATTTGAAAATATTTTTCTATAATGGCCACCAGCATGGCCAAGCGATTATTGTCCATCCCCTGCGTGGTTCTCCTTCCATTGCCATAGCGATTTTCCACCACTAAAGCTTGGATCTCCACAAGAAGAGGGCGCGATCCCTCTAAAATACAACTCAGGGCCCTCCCGTAACTTCCTTCAAGCCCAGGAAGAAGAAAATATTCAACGGGCGAATCCACTTCTTTAAGGCCCATATCTGTCATTTCAAAAAGGCCTACTTCGTTAACATTGCCAAAACGATTTTTAATGGCCCGAAGCATGCGGTATTGATAAAATTCATCTCCTTCAAAAGAGAGAACCATGTCCACCATATGCTCTAGCACTTTAGGTCCAGCAATCATGCCGTCTTTTGTCACATGACCAATAAGAAAACTCGTAATACCCCGTGATTTTGCCACGTTCATCAAAGCATAAGTAATCTCTCGCACTTGCGTCAGGGTTCCTGGTGCCGCTGAAATTTCCATGGAGTAAGTGGTTTGAATAGAATCGATAACCAGAAACTTAGGGGCAAACTCCTTTACTCGCTGTTCAATTTTTTGCCAGCAGTTTTCGTGATAAATATAAAGATTGGGAAGATCAATCCCCATTCTCTTTGACCGCTGCGCGATTTGCGAAGAAGATTCTTCTCCGCTCACATAGAGGAGTTTCTCCTGAGGATAACTTCGCGCCAATCTAGAGCAAATTTCCATCAGCAAAGTAGATTTTCCAATCCCCGGCTCTCCGCCAATAAGCCCAAGAGATCCTTGAACAATGCCTCCTCCCACAACGCGATCAAACTCTTTACAGTGAGTTTCAAGGCGAACGAGATCATTGAGTTCAATGTCTCCAATTAATTGCGGACGAGAATCAGATTCAAGAAGAACCCCCTTTCCTCCTCCACTCCCACTTGAATCCCCTCCGTCAAGAGCATAGCGATTTGAGGCGGCAGCGGAGGCCCCCTTAAATTCACTTTCCATGACAAAAGTGTTCCACTGATGACACTCAGGGCATTTTCCCATCCACTTGGATATTTTATAGGAACATTCTTGGCAGACGTAAAATTGAACTTCTTTAACCATTGCTTTTTCCCTATGCCTGCATCATCTCTTTGAGTTTTTCTTCATCAATAATCGCAATTTTCAACTCTTGCGCTTTTTTATATTTTGAGGACGAAGAGCTCTCTAAGTTACACACAAGATAATGAGTCTCTTTCGTGACACTCGAAGAGATCATCCCGCCGTGCTCTTTAATGCGCTCTTCTATTACGGCCCTTTTTTCTGACAGGGAACCTGTTAAACAAAATTTCATTCCCTTAAAGGTACTCTTGCGCTTCTTTTCGGGAATAATTTCCACCCCTGCCTTCAAAAGATCTTCAACTAAAGGCCAGCGCTCCTGTAAGGAAAGAAAAAAACTCTCTGCTGATTTTTCAGCAAAAGAATCTATCTTGATTAAATCTTCTCGCGTTAAGCTTTCCCACATCTCTATCTTGTCAAATCCTGCTTCAACAACTTTCCCACAAGTTAGGTATCCCCCACCTGTTAGAGAGAGAGAAGAAAAAAATGTCGCCAGTCTAACTTTTTTTCTTTTCTGAATTGATTGAAAAAATTTTTCTGCTAATTTTTCTTTTACTTTGTCCAGTGTTAAAAAATCTTCTTTACGTAACAAAAAGAAATCAGAAGGTTTTTTTATTAGTTTTTTCTCCATCATCTCTTCTAAACGCTTAGTGCTTATTTCATCAATTTCCATTCGCTTAATAAAATTTAATAAAAACTCTCGCTTTCTTGCTGGACAATTTTCATTGAGACAAAAGAGCCTAATTTCGCGAAGTTCAACTTCTTGTTTACAGCTGGGACACTCAACAGGAAGAGAGAATTCTCCTTTTACTGAAGAGACGAGAGATAAAAATTTCGGAATCACCTCACCTGAACGTACAATTTCAATTTCATCTCCCACTTTCAATTGATGGGCCACCACAATACCAGCATTGTGCAAAGTCACACGCCCAATAGTGGCGCCAGAGAGAAAAACTTTTTTCACTTCTGCAACAGGCGTTAGAATCCCTTGCCGAGAGACATCATAGCTTATTTTTTCAATGACTGTTTTAGCTGTTTCACCTTGAAACTTAAAGGCCAGCTTAAATTTAGGATGATGAGATGTCCTCCCTAGCTCTTCTTGCAGTTCAAGAGAATTATAAGAAAAAACTAGACCATCAATGAGAAAATCGCCCTCTTTCATTAACTCTTGTGCTTCACTCAACAAGAAGGGGATTTTCTTTTTCCCTTCTTCTTTGCTGTTAATTTTTTCAAAAGAGGGAATCTCAAAACCAAGTTCTTTTAAAGAGTGAAGCTTCTCTTCTTCTTTCTTGAAATAATTTTTTTCTGCATAAAAATCAAAGGCCACAAAACTCAAAAATTTTGACAAAAAAAGAAAATCTTTTCGCCCCATTAAACCGGCCACAATGTTGCGCATGGATTTAGGCCTCTCGAGATTGAGCTTCTCCATCTCATTAGCAAGCAAAAGAAAATTCTCTTCTCGGCAATAAATCTCACCTCTCACTTCAAAATCTTCTTCTGTCTTGCAAGATTTAGGGATTTCCACAATCCAAAGACTTTTATCTGTTATCGCCTCACCAAACTCTCCATCTCCGCGCGTTTTGGCCAGTGTTAGCTGCCCTTTTTTATAGAGAAGCGAACAGCTCATGCCGTCGTACTTCACCATAGAGATGATTTCTCCTTTTTCTAAAAACTTAAGAAGATCTTTTTCTTCGTAGGTTTTTTCAAGAGAGAGCATGGGCGTTTCATGTTTAATTTTCTCAAACTCAAAATGCCTCTTCCCCACGACTCGAAGAGCGTAATTTTCCTCATCAAGAGAGCGCAATTCTTCTTCTATTTTGTCATACGCTTCATCTGAAATCTCTGCTCGCCCACTATAATAGAGTTCTTTATGACGCAACACTTCTTGCGCCAATTGCTGGATAGTCTTTTTTTGCATGATGATGGTGGTCCTTTGATAAATCCTTAAAAGGAATAAAGGGCGCCTAGAGAGAGCCCCATTTCCTTAAAAGCAATCTCACTCGATTGATTCTCTGGATATGTAGCACTATTGGATAGAAGAGAGAAGGATCCATAAAGGTCAATTTTGCTAGTCAAATGAAAGATGCCGCCTGCCTCGGCAAAAATACTGCTGGCACTTTTTCGATTGCCATAAAGAGCGCTCCCCGCGGATTTATCTTCATCGACGACGGGATTAAAAAGAAGTTCAATTTTTAGGAAGGGGCGAATTTTTTGATAAATAGGGATATCGGCCCTAACACCCAGTAGAATCCCTTTATAGGTGACATCTACCATCCCCGAACTAGGATAGCGCTCTACATCGTAGGCATAACTTCCATACCCCAAATAAAAATCCACTTGTGGTCCATAGAAAAAACCCATGGGCAAATAGCGGTAACCAGCGGCCACTTTA
>CALDHR010000248.1 GCA_937898585.1 uncultured Oligoflexia bacterium | reverse complement strand
ACCCAAAAAATCAAGAGAACTGTACTTTTGAACAAAATGCAGTGCATCACCTCCTGTGCTACAGGCAAAACAGCGAAAGAGATTTTTCTTATCATTTACTTTAAGAGAAGGGCGGGTATCAGCGTGGAAGGGACAGATGGCCGAATAGTTAACTCCTTCACGACGCAAAGCAAGATAGCGACCAATAATAGACGAGATAGGAGTATTTTTAATGAGAAGTTTGAATTCACTGAGAGAAATAAGTTGGGCCATAGACTACAGTTAGAAAAAAAAGGCAACAAAGTCTAGTTTTTCTCTTTCTTATTTTTTTCTTAAAACAAAGGCCTTAATTTTAATCTCTTTTTGCAAAAAGATTTTTTCGAATTTTGTTTGGAAGCTGGCCAAGAAAGGAAGTTCTAATGATTGATGGGCCGTCTCATAGAGATTTTCTGTCTGCAAAAGGACTTCAAAAGATTCCTCTTGGCCTTCTTTTTGAAAATCATCAAGCTGCTCTAAAATCCAAGGAAAATATTCTGCATGGTCTGTTTTAAAATGAAACTCACCACCCTTTTTTAAACATTGATGAATACTGCGAAAAAAGCGCTTATTAAACAGTCTCTTTTTATGGTGCCTTGCTTTTGGCCAAGGATCGGGAAAAAAACAAAATAATTTATGGATTTCACCAGGAGCAAATAAAAACTCTAGTCGTTCAGCGCGGGCCCGCAAATAACAAAAATTTTGCGCCGGTAATTGTGAAAGCTTCTTGGCCACCGTAAAAGATCGCTTAAAGCGAAAATCCATGGCCACAAAATTTATTTCTGGATTGCTTGGACAGTAATTAAGCATAAAATCACCGTACCCTGGTCCAATTTCTACATGTAGTGGGGCGTCTTCTCTCTTGAAAAACGCCGTATTCCACTTTCCTCTATAAGATTCCCCTTGATTATCGCGCAGGACAAAGTGGGAAAAAAGCGATTCTAGCTTTTCATCGTAAGGGTTAGAAAAAATTCTCTCATAGCTAAAATTTTCATTATAGCAATGTTCAAGAGAATATTGGGGGGCAGTATTGGTGTCACTCATGATGCTTTTTATGAAGGAAAACGAATTTCAAAGCAAGTATTTTCAAAAGATTTATTGAGGCTCAAGCTGGCCCCGTGTTGATCTAAGATTCCCTTGGAAATGGAAAGACCAAGACCTGTTCCTTTTCCGACAGGTTTTGTTGTAAAGAAAGGTTGGAAAATTTTCTCCTCAACTTTTTCTTCTATTCTCGGACCTGAGTTTACTACTTGGATAACAACTTCTGTGTTCGTGTCTCTAAATGCATTAATCTTTACCCAGCGCTCTTCTCTATCTTCTACTGCATCAATTGCATTATTGATAAGATTAATGAGAACCTGCTCAATTTCAACTTCATTACATTTTACAATAAGATTTTCTTCATCTTGAATTTTATAATCTATTTTCACATCAGTTTTAAGTGCCTTAATATCGCAAATCACAAGAGACTCTTCTATTAATGAAGAAATTAATTCTTCTTTGTGCTCCACATCTACTTGAAAGCGAACAAGTTTTTTTAGACCCCGAACTATTTTTGAAATTCGCTCAGAGGCCTTTATCATCTTCTCTATTCTATCCTTAAATTTAGTTTCCTCTCCCTCTTTTTTTATTTTTTCTAATAAAGGAAGATTCCCTGTAATAATCGTAAGAGGATTATTAATTTCATGAGCAATTCCCGCTGACATTTCACCTAGGGAAGCAAGTTTTGAAGTATGAATGGTTTTAAATCTTTCTTTTTGTATCTCTTCCTCTGCCAACACTTGCTCTGTTATATCTTGACAGGTACCATAAAGACGAGTGACTCCACCTTCTTTATTCATCATTATTTTTATAATGGCCTTTGCCCAGATAATTTCCTCTTTTCCAATCGATCGAAAACGAATCTCGCATGACTTTTTTGTAAGAATGGCATTATCAATTGCCTTTCTCCAGTGCTCTTGATCTTCTGGATGAACCATTGAATAGATATCATCAAAAGAAATTTTTCTCTCTTCGTTATTCCAAGGAAAAATCTCGTACATTTGATCTGAGAGATCCACTTCAAATGTATTGGTATTTAAGGTCCAACTACCTATCTTTGAAAGTTTTTGAGCTTCTGCAAGATTCTTTGCCAATTGCACTTGTTTTGTCATATCAAAGCGAATAGAAAAAAAACTATTAATTCCTCCTTGTTTAAGGAGAGGAATAATAATTGTTCTAACAAAGTAATAAGATCCATTTTTTTTTCTATTTTGAATGTCTCCTATCCAGTTTTCACCTTTAAGTATTTTCTCCCACATCTCTTTAAACATTTTCTTTTCATGAACACCCGATTTTACAATCCGATGATCCTGCCCTAGTAGCTCTTTTTCAGAGTACCCACTAATCTCACAAAACATTTTGTTAACTCTCGTAATTTTTCCTTTCCTATCTGTCACGGAGACAATGGCCAATTCTGAGATAGCCTCAATAAGATGTTCTAGTTCGTCATTTTTCTCATTGATCTCTATTTCTCTATTTTTTCTTTCTGTAATATCAAAATGAGTTCCGAGGAAGCAAATAGGATGCCCCTGTTTGTCTCTCTGGGATACTTTTCCATTAGACTGCACCCATCTCCACTTCCCCTGAAAATCCTTCATTCTATAAATACTCACATATTCAGTCGCTCTTCCTTGAATATAATCATAAACTTTTTTTATCATTTCATCTTTATCTTCAGGATGAATAAATTCCTCTACCATCAAAGGAAAAGAGTATGATTTTTGATCAAAACGAGAAAGATTATGTTTTAACTCACTGTTAAATAAAACTATATTTTCTTTTAAATCCCACTCCCATACTTCAAGTCCTGCGCTCTTTAAAACTAAATCCATCCAACCATAAGCTTTCTCTTTTTCATCTTCTGTTTTTTTTAAAACAAGAAATCTCTCTTGATTAAAACCAACCAAGAAAGAAAGAGATCCCAAAAAAAGAGGTGCCGTACAAATAACATAAAACAACATCTCTGGTCGATCCATTAAACTTGATGAAAAAAAGGGAAAAAATAAACCTAAAAGAATACCTCCTATTGTCCAAAATATTACCTTTCCTCTCAATAAGACATTTTTCATTTTCTCAATCTCTTTTTTTTAATTTATTGATAAAGTCACATATTTTTTTCACATCGTAAGGTTTTTCAAAGACATCTTCTATGTCTGATTTTAAAGCAAGATTTAAATCTCCTGAAATTATCGCTTTAGGAATCTCTTTGTTTAATTTTAAAGCTATTTCGTCTCCTGTTATATGAGGTAATCTAAAGTCCATAAAAACTAAATCTGGATTATTTTTATTTACTTCAAGAATAAATAAAGAGGGATCTGAAAAAGTTTTTATTTTTACATCCTCGCTTGAAAAAGTGTCACTAAAAATTTCTAAAAGATCTACTTCATCATCTAGATAATAAATTTCAAAACTCATTCTCTCCCCCATTCTTTCTCTCTTTTAAGCATCTAATAAGCGAAGGGCATTTATCCCTTGTTTATTAGTCTGGGCCAAAACAGAAGATCCGGCCGTTGTTAAAATTTCAAGACGCGTATTTTCTGCTGTCATTGCCGCATAATCGGTATCCCTGATTCGCGATTTTGCAGCGGAGAGATTTTCTTCTAAAATTTTTAAATTATTAGAAGTTGAGATCATTCTATTTTGCAAGGCCCCAATTTTCGATCTCTTTTCTGAAATCTTAGAGATGGCCCCACTAATAACGTCCAATCCTTCCCTTGCACCGTCTTTTGAACCAATTTCTGATCCAACTAAACCTAGCTCTTTTGGTGCAGCATCTAGTTCGCTGCGCTTAAAGACAATCCGGTCTAACCTTGCATCATTATTTGGTCCAATTTGAAATTCTAAATCATCACCTTCTCCATCTAGTAATTTTATCCCATTAAACTGAGTGGCCTTTACAATGCGGTTAATCTCTTCCTTTAATCCTTGAAACTCCAAATCAGAATATGACCTTTCTTGATCTCCCATGGTATCTGAGGCCGATTGAACTGAAAGTTCTCTCATGCGAATCAAAATACCTGAAAGCTCATTGAGCCCTCCCTCTGCCGTTTGGATAAGACCAATACTATCAGAGGCATTTCGATCGGCCTGCCGAATAGAACGAATACTTGAGCGCATTTTCTCACTAATGGCGAGACCTGCAGCATCATCAGATGCTGAATTTATTCTTTCTCCGGAGCTCAATTTGTTTAAAGTTTTTTGTCGATCGCGTGTGACACTAGACAAAGATCTTTGCGCACTAATTGAACTCTCGTTGGTGTTGATACGAAATCCCATAAAGCTATCCTCCTGTGATGAACATTTTTACCTCCTTGAAAACGTCTCAAGCGTGAGACACATCCTTCATCCCTGTAAGGACGGTTAATAATGTTTTCTTTTCGGTGAAAATGAAAAAAGGATGAAAAAAATGTTTTTTAGTCTGGTTTTATTGGCGAAGAAGTTGAAGTTCCTGATAAAAATCAGCAATACTCATTCGCTCACGAGGATCAAGACGTAAAAGCTTTGCAATAAGCCTAAGTCTCTTATCTTCTGAGGTCTCTAGAGATGAAAAAAACTTTTTCCCTTCGTCTCCTAAGGCCGTGGAAAAATTAAAATCATCAAAATTTAAATCACTCAATTCTTTCGGCCGAGAAGAAAAGTCAAGGCCTAAAAGATAATAGAGATTGAAGATGTTTTTTTCTTCTGTCCCAGGAAAAACAGATAAATCTGCCGCCTTTGTAATCCAAAAAGCATCTTGTCCTGTATAAGTATAATAAAGAAGAAGGCCAAGATTAAAACTCTCTATTCCATCAAAAGAAGAAAGGTCTTTGAACTTCTCAAGACTTTTCTTTAATAGTAATAAACGTTCTTTCCTCTGTCTCATCTGAAGAAGATCTTTATGCTCTCTTGGACTTCCCCCTTCACTTTCACTTGAAGAGAGGGCCGCTTCTTCTTCCTTGATTCTAGTTAATGAATACTCCGCATAAGATTCTCCTCGCGGGCTTCTTGGACTAAGGCCTCCACCTATAAGTTTTTCAAGACCTTTATCAGTCCTCTCAATTTCAGACTGAACATTCTGTAAGATTCCCTCTATGAGCATTTCAGGAGGAAGATAGGCCTCTGTAAAAAGGCCATAATTTATTTTATCTGGTAGCTCATCTCTTTTTTGGGCCGAACCAAAATCTGTTACTTTAAAGCAAGTTTCACCATTCTCATCACTCTCTTCAACCAAAATATTTTTTGCTTTTAAATCCAAATGCAAAGTTCCTTCTCTATTTAAAGTACAAACGGCCATTGCAATATGATCAAATGCCCGCTCTCTTAAGCTTTCTTGAAGTACTCTTTGTTTCTCGTTAAATGCTGTGCTTTCATAAAAATTTTGTAAATCACCATTTGAATAAAATTTAGCAAGAGTTCCAAAACTATCAATTCCATTTCGCGGGGAAATATTCAAAAGCAGAGGTTGACCTCCCCTTCGTGGATGAACTGTCGCAAAATAAGGATTTGTTCGTAAAGGTAAGAGAAAGTCTTCTTCTTGCTTAAAGGCCTCTCGTGTATTTTCTGCTGAGCTTCCAGGGATAGCGGCATTTAAGGCGACTTCATAAGTCTCTCTTAGATTTCCAGAGGGAATATACAAGGCCTTATAAATATATTTGCTTCCTCCCTGGGCAACGGGCCGATCTATGTAAGTGAGAAATTCCCCCTCTGGAGTCAAGATAAAATTTACATAAGTGGGAGGCATGGAATGAGGAATAATGGCCTTCATGACAAAAGAATCATCTGAGGCCCTTAGAATTGTTATCTTTTGCTCTTCATCAATAAAGCGAGATCGACGCTCTTCAATCATTGCCGGAATTTCTCTTGAGGCCAAAGATAAAAAACTATTTAAAACCTCTCTAGGAACAGGAGACAGGCCCGAGTTTCTTTGACGAAATTTTCTTTCAAGAAAACTCCAAAGTGTCTCGTCTCCAAGCATTGGCAAAGAATATTTTTCTATTAAATACTTTGCATCATCATCTATTTCAAAAGGAAAGGAAGCTCCTTTTACTAAATCGGGAACTTCTGACGCTGTTGATAAAAGAGGAAGGCGCGGGATAGAAGGTTTTTTTCCGACGAGAGCTTGCTCTCTTCTTCCCCAGCTCACACTCCTTACACGTTGTAATTTTTTTTTCTCTTTTTTATCGCCTGATGAGCTTTTTATTAAGTCTTTTAATTCTTCTCCTTTTAGAAGATGAATAATTGGCGATTTTGATTGTTCTTTTAACGACCTTGCACTACTAGCAAGAGAGGGCACCGTTGCCAAAACTGGTGTTATCCTAAAATGTCTCTCTTCTGATTTTTTTAAAAAAGAGAGAATGATAACAACATTATTATCGCTTAAAGAAGGAAGAGAGAGAAAGAGCCATTTATTTCCTTCGTCATCTTTTGTCTTTTCAAGAAAAAAAGTAAAATGATTAAATGTAGCAGAAGAAGATTCATCTAACTTTAACATCTGCTCAAGGGCCTGAAGGACAATATTATCTAACTCCGGAAAGGGTCCGTAAGAACTTAAAAAATCTGAACTAAGAACTTCTACTATTTTTTCGCGCAGACCTACCCTATTTTTTGTTCGAGGGGACGAAGGTGTAAAAGGACTTAACTCTTCAGGAGAAGAAGAACAAGAAGAAGAAGGAATTTGCAGAGGAAGACGAAGTTGTTTAACCTTCTCGGCCAATGTTTGATCATCTGCCTGCAGCGAAAAATGGAAAAAAAGAAAAAAGAAAAGAAACTTACTTAACATCTCAGCTCCTAAAATAATCATCAATAAGATGATCTATTTGATGCAAGACATCTTTAATTTCCTCTTTAGTAAAAGAGACACCTTCATTTTCTTTTACAGACTCTTCAATCATAAGAAAAAAAATTTCTGTCTTTGATAATAAATCATGCTTCTTTTTTCTCTCTTTATCCAAGAAAAACCTCTCCCGTTAAGAAACGACGATTTTTTTCAATTAACTTCAAAATAATTTCTTTTGTGATAATTCCCAGCTCTTTATGCATCAAGGAAGAAACTAAATGTTTTAGCTCGCGCACATTTCCTGGCCATTCATAATCCATTAAAGGTTGATACGCGTCTTCATCAATAAAGACCTTTCGCGGATATTTTTCAATAAAAAAATTAAACAAAAGAAAAACATCATCTTTTCGTTCTCTCAAAGGAGGAATAAAAAAAACACTCTCATTAATACGATAAAAAAGATCGAGTCTAAAGGAGCGTTCTTTAATTTTTTGCGCAATATCCTCACAGGTAGCAGAAATTAAGGTGAAATCTACCTCAAGAGTTTTTGTTCCCCCAAGAGGGCGAAATTTTTTTTCTTCTAAGACTTTTAGAAACTTAGGCTGAATAGCAAGAGGCATTGAGGCCACTTCATCTAAAAATATACTTCCTCCTGAAGCATTTTTTAATACTCCCGTTCGCACGGCCGTCGCCCCTGTAAAGGCCCCTTTCTCGTGTCCAAAAAGCTCTGACTCAATAAGCCCTTCAGGCAGCGTACTTACATTTATACTTTGAAAAGGGGCCTCTTCTCCGCGCAAAAGATCATGCACAAATTTGGCCACCTCTCCTTTACCCACTCCTGTCTCTCCTGCAATGAAGACAGATTGAATATCATGGCCATAGCGCCAAAGTTCATAGAGTTGATTAATAATTTTTTTATCTGTTGTTAAAAAAATCTTGGTTACAAATTCTTTAATTTTATCTTTTTTCCCGTCACTTCTTTCTTCTCGCAAAGACCGCTGAATAAGTTGTTCAATAGAACGCAAACACTCTCGCTTAGAAAAAAAATGATGGGCCCCTAGATCATATGATAGGCGAATTAAATCAGGTGAGGTGTGAGAACTCACCACAATTTTATTCATCTCGTAGGATTTTATGCGCCTTAATATTTCGTGTCCTCCAAAATCTGATCCAAGTTCAAGATCCACAAAAATAAAATCAAGCGATCTTAAATCATCATGGTTGTATCTTTTTTCAAATTGATGAAAAGAATCCGCCGAAATCACTCTTCCATAAGGGGCAAGTTTCTGATCCAGCATGCGCGTAAAATAGGGATCATCTTCAACCACCAAAAAGCGTAATTCCGGCTGCTTTTTCAACTAGATTCCATAGAAAGAACGAAGAGATGAGGCAACATAATCAAGCTGCTCTTTTGTCAGAAAAGGGTGAATCGGTAAGCAAAGAACTCTTTGGCAAAACTTATCAGCAAAGGCGTATTCACCTTTAACTCCCTTAAGGGGCATTTCATGGGCCAAAGAATGCTCGTAGAAAAGAGAGGTGCTAATCTTTTTTTCTTGGAGAAAATCGCGCAGAGCTATTTTCTCTTTGCCATCTTTTGTGAGAATAGGAAAAAGATGAAAGGACGATGTTTCCATAAAGTTGCGGGCGACCACTTGTATTGATGAAATCCCCCCTAGAAGCTCTTGGTATTGATGGGCCACTTCTTTTCGTTGCTGCTGAAATTTTTCTACTTCTTGCCACTTGTGATAGAGAAAGGCCGCTTGCAGATGATCACAGCGAGAGTTGCGACCAAAGATTTTCTCTTCAACACCGCGCCCGTGATTGCGCAGGGCCTTGAGTTTTAGCATCATCTCTTCATCATCAACGAGAATGGCCCCAGCGTCTCCGGCAGCACCGAGATTTTTAGTTGGATAAAAAGAAAAAGTATGAAGATGAGGCGAGCTCCCGAGTCTTTTTCCTTTATACTTTTCACCGCTATACAATCCGCCAAAGGCCTGAGCGCCATCTTCTACGATGCTAATATTGCGCCCACTTTTTTCAATAACTTTTTCAAATTCTTCAATGGGAGCGGGGATGCCGTAAAGATGAACGGGCATAATACTTTTAATTTCAGGGTGTTGTTTTAAAACGCGTTCTAGTGAAAACGGATCCATCTGCCCTGTCTCATCAATATCCACCAAAACAACTTCGGCCTTCTCTGAATAGACGGCCTCAGCAGTAGCGTAGAACGTAACGGCAGGAACGGCCACTTTGTCGCCGTGAGAGATTCCTTGGGCGCGAAGGGAAAGCTCTAGCGCATCGGTTCCATTGGCCACCAAAAGAGCATGTTTTCGCTGATGATAAGAAGCAAATTCTTTTTCAAAAGCGGTGTTGTATTCTCCTTCAATAAATTGACCAGAGCTGACAATTTTTTGGAAAGATTCCATGACTTTTTGTTGAAATTCACTGTGGTGAAGAGAGACAAAGTCGTAAAAAGAGACGTTCATAGATGGCCTTTGCATGGGGATTAAACCCGGGCATCCTACCTCTCTTTTTTCTCTTTTTAAAGTTGCTTTTAGGCGGAGGCATCAAAATTACTCTTTTCGCGGTAGAGCTCTTTTTTCTCCAAGATTTCTTGTTTGATGCTTGTAAGTTCGATTCTATCTTCTCGAGGATCAAGACCAAAGGGAAGAGCGGTGTAATAGATTTCACCTTTTTCTTCTGTAAAGGCGTACCAGCGACCGCCTAGCTTTTGGAATAGAACATCTTGAATTTTTACCACTCCCAACTCTTCTGCCATAAAGGCCTCCTTGAATGTATGTCTCATCCAATTCGACGAAGGGAGCATGTAAAAAAAATTTAGTTATGAAAAAAAGGGAGCAGCTGCAAAAATGACCACTTCTTAAAAGCTAAAAGGAGCACTGATACTACTGACACTATTGCCTAAGGCCCAATTATACCAGCCACTTACAGGTTGAGGCCGAGAAGGAAGAAGGCCTTTATCTTGAAGCCGCTTCTTAGACTCTCTGCGAACCTTTGCTGCCTGCTTCGCATTTTCCAAGGAAGTTCCACCGTAACGCCATGTTCCCTTTTCCCTCATTTCTTTCATGATTACTAAGCTTTCTTCATCAATTAAGTCTCTGGCCCTTTTTGGTTTTGCTTCTGGTTTTGATTTTACTCCTGAGGCAACTCTTGGTGAAGCTTCTTCTATTTTCATAGGAGGTGCTCTTAAAGCTCTTTTTCCTCCAAAACCAAAATAGGAGAGTGGTCTGGCCACCATTTTGCTAATGCTATGTAATGTTCTCTTAAAAGATTTATATCTTGATCCTAATGTGACATCTAAAAGACCATCCCCAAGTCCAAGTGTTCCCCCTACGATTCCTGCCCCCAAAACAAAGCCAGCTCTAAGGGTCTGTTTAAAGGTCTCGGCCGGAATATAGGCCACCTTTTTCGGTAAACCAACATGTCGCAGTCCTCTATAAACAGTTTTTGCCCCACTTACAGATAAATCATGAGGAAGTAATACGTCTGCAAAAGGTTCAGCAGGAGTGCCTTTAAAGAAAGATCTTGGTGCTTGGCCAAAGCCACATCCTGCCCACATTCCCCTATAGATGTTTAGGGCAACTTCTTTTCCAGCTGGGCGAGAAGGATTTTTTCTCTTTTTGTGAAAGCTTTTATCATTTTCATATGAGCAATAACCAAGTAAGGCCGAGGCCGCATTGGAGCGCCTTACAGAATCAATTAGCTTAGCGAGTTGATAATCACCAAAGCGACTTTTTATTATCTTATTTCCAAAGAAATCAACAATAGGCATCATTTTTCTTACGGGAAGAAAACCAATTTGAAATATTGAAGCGGCACCGCCGGCCATTCCTGCCAGTCCTCCAACGGTAAATCTTCTCAGTCCATCAATTCCATGCAATCTTTGTGTATAGCTCTCACCAAAATGTGATCCTTTTGCAGACCATCGAGAAGGCCGGTTAAATACCCGCTTAAAGAAATTTTTTTTTGTCTTCTGAGATTGAGGTTGTTTTTCTTCTGCCTTCTCATTTTGTTGTTGTTCCTCCTGAAAAAGAGGTTTTTCGTGAAGGGGTTCTCCATAAGAAGATAGTGAAAAAGAAAAAATAAAAATTGTTTTTATTAATAGTGTTCTCATAATATGAAGCATTGTAACACATCGCTTCACATTATGATACATTTTTGAAATTTCTGTGATTGCGAAAAATCTTAAAACATTAAGCCTAGGCCATAAGAAATAGCGCTAGAAGCGGTCATATAACCCACTGCTGTTAGAGCTGCAGCGGGTCCCGCATAGGCCCACCAAGGAGCGGCGGGCGAAGAATATTTATCTTTCTTTTTTTCTTTAACACCAAAGGCTTTTCCATCGTTTAAATAATAGTCTGCATTATATCCAATTGCAGTTGCTGATCCTAGGGCCACTGCTGCTGCTCCCTTAGAACCTAGTTCGACTGTTTTTCCCACTGCCGAGGCCACAAAATCTGGAGCAACGGATCCTACAACACCTGCAGTATAAGCACCAAAAACTCGAAAGTAATCTTGCCTTGGAATGAGAGGTATAAGTCCAAAAAGAGGCGTTCCTACAAGGGCCTTTTTTAGAGCGTCTTCTGATGAAGTTACAAATCGGGCCCCCTTCATAAACATTTCTCTTGTCGTTGCTGGTCTTCTCTTTCTTTCCATTTCAGCTAAGCTTTTTCTTACTAACCTTCTCTCAGCAGGAGCTAGTTTGTCAGCAGCAACACGAGCCCTATGATAGGTGGCCGTCTCAGAGTCTCTTTCCTCGCAACGTCCAAAGGAAAAGCTGGCGATGTTCGACCTTCTTGCTCTATCAAGGGCCCGTACTAATTTGTAATCATGAAAACGGTTATTCAATCCACTGCCCATATAATCCATCGGCTTAGCAGCGACGCGGGCCAATGATCCGGCAACTCCTACACCTGCGCCGACTGTCGCTCCCACAAGCTTTCTTGCGGCGTTAACGCCATAAAGACCAGATGTATAAGACTCTCCAACATGTGAGCCCTGTGCTCCCCAGCGATAAGGGCGACTAATAAGCCTTTTAAAAAAGGAAGGTTTTCTCACCACTGCATCAGCATCAGCATCAGCTGGAAGATCATTGGCCTGCACCTGTACTTGAAAAGTCACAGAGGAAAGAGTCATAAAAAAGAGAGTTAAAAAGAGTGTTTTAAAGTTTTTCATAGTAAGGAAGCAATAACACATCGCTCCTCTCGAGAAAAGATTCTTTCAATAATTCAATAAAATCCCTAGGAAAAAGGCCCCTTTTACGCCTATTCCTTTTTTGAAAATTGTTCCTGCTGCCTCATTTTTTAGCTCATAGGGATAAAGGGGGGTCTCGGCCGCCAATGAACTAGAAAAATAAAAACTATTGTTAATCTTCTCTGAAATAAAATGCAGCATCCCGCGTGCACTTAAATGAGATCCTCTATAAGATCTCACCACCCCATTCCCCTCATGCTGATTGATTTTCTCCCAAAAGTAAAAAGCCAGCCCCGCCGTAAAAGAAAAGCGACCCGTTGAAAAAACAAAAAGATCTGTCTGAAGATAAGGGCCCACAGCATAAGAAAATCGCTCTTGAACACCATTGCCATAACTCATGGAAAATCCAATGCCCCCAAACAAACGACGGTTTTCTTTCCCCCAACGGTTCAAGTAAAGAGCACTCACTTCTGTATCAAAGTCATTGGTTTTATCTTGAATCCATCCAAATGAAGTAAGCAAGCGAATATTTTCCTGAGGAATAACAGGATAACTTTCATAAAGAGGCTCTTCGAGGCGATAATCTGTCTCATCGTAGACATTCTCTATCTTCTCTTCTTCTCGATTCTCACGCTCATCACCATAAATAATCTTCACATATTTTTTTTCCACAAAACTCTTTTGCCCTAAGGCCGTCAGCGTTTCATAGAACTCCTCATGAGGAAGATCCATCATCTTCTCTGTAAGCATTACCTGGTAGACATCCGTTTTTTTGCGCCTAACAAAATCATTGATTTCGTGAAGATACGTTGTCTTTTCATGAATGGGAAGTTGATCCCCTCGCCTCTTATGCTCTAAAATCTCACTATCACGTGTGGCCTTTTCATAAAGAGGAACAGAGAGATGAGTTACTTCGCCCGTAAAAGAAAAAAGAGTCTCGTTAATAAAAAAAAGTAAAAAAATGATTCTCTTAAAATAACGCAAACCCTACCCG
>CALDHR010000247.1 GCA_937898585.1 uncultured Oligoflexia bacterium | reverse complement strand
ATGTTTTATATTTAATTTTTTTTTCATAAATTTTTTGAGAATATTGATGACATTCATAGCTTAGCGATGATTCTTTCGAGTGAGAGATCACAATTTGAAAGTCATCAATAGCTATTCTTTTTATTTTTATAGGTAGATCTGGTACAGGATACATCTATTCACCGCAGTTGTTGTTTGTTACTTGCTGCATTGAATAATGTGATACTTTTATTTTTACAATACGTATAAAGTACGTATTTTTTGGACTAACCTAATTTCGGAATTTAAAAATCCCTTATGTTTGTCAGAATTAATATTGGTGAAGGAAATCTTTTTTTGGTTTATCTTCTATTGTGGCAGAAGGAGAAAGTTTTTTTATATATCTCAATAGAGGAGAGTAAAAGTTCAAAGCATACAATCTATTTGTCTATAGGAAGAGGACGTTTGTCTGTTGTGTGGTAAAAGAAATTCAATAATTTGTTTTCGCGAAATGCATCCTGTTTTTATCATAATATTTTGAATATGCTTATCAATGGTTCTTTTTGAGACAAAGAGAGATTGAGCTATTTCTAGTGAAGTGAAATTTTTTTGTATTAGCTCAAGACAATTTATTTCGCTTTGAGTCAGCTTGATCTTTAGACTGTTGAGTTGGGGGTAGATGTAGTTTTTGTCGATAAAATTAATTTTTTGCAAAATGGCCGGAGATTCTTTTTTTGATTCAAAAATGGAGTTTCTTTCCTTGTCTTCAAATCCTTGAATAAAATGATGAATAGAGTGAATTTCACTGAGAAGATTAATTAGACCATCAGCACCTTCTTTTTTATGTCCAATACCAACAAGAGTAATATGATCAAAATTTTTAAAGGTAAGATAAATTCTATTTTTAACACCTCCTTTAGCGTAGAGATCGATATTTTTGAGATGGTCTGTTTGTTTGTTTGTCAGAAAAAGAAGGGAGTTGGATATGATCTGAAAAGGGAACAAGTCCATTAATAGAAAAGAGTTCATGCCAAGAGGGCCATCATTTATTATCTAGATAGTAGGAGAAAAGTTCTTCTCTTGTAGAGAAAGAAGTATATTTTCCGTTGAAATAAAATTTTTGATAGTCAAAATAAATTCCATCTTTTAATTTAAAAATTTTATTCAGAAAGGATATTTTATTCTCGATGTTGTAAAAAGACATTTTCTGTATCATTCCTTTGTCCAGAATCTAAGCCTGATCTCTTGAAATGAGTGAATAACGAGATTAGAAATTTTTGTCAATTTTTTAATGATTAATGAGGGTGCCTAAATAAGAGGATCGTATCGATTGTGATGATTTATTTGATCAGTCTTCTCCCCATTTTGCTCTTGATTTTTGCTTCGCTTCTTTTAAAACACTGGATACAACTAAAATAACTTCATGATCTTCGCCAATACGGCCGCGGTAAACATTTTTTCACCTAAAGAACAAACATTAAGATACGTATTTAAAACTAAATTTTACTAACTTCCAAAACATCATTCCACCTTAAACTTCCATAGAGATGAGGAAATTCTTCACTTCCTGGCCCCTTAAGTGATTCTATTTTTAAATGAGGTAAGTCTTGCGAGAAAGACAAAATATATAAATCACTTTGTCCCGCAAAAAACTTCTCCAGAGTTCTTTTGGTCTGTTGTTCAAAAGAGAGATGAATATACCCATCTTTGAGATCCAACTCCGATCCGTGAAAAACTTTTTCTTCTTTGAATTTATTGTATTCACTTTTTGTGAGAATTTTGTAAATCTTATCCATGTGAAAAAACTCCATTCGCCTCTTACTTATTTTGTTGTTTTATTTATTTTCTGGGCCAAACTTTATCTAGTTCCTCATTTTGACAAAAGATATGTGCTGAATCAATGCACAATCATTAAAATCTATGATGGAGACACCGTGAAATTGTATTGCCCTGAGCGTAGCAAAGAAGAGCGAGAAGTGGTTTTGCGCCTCATGCTGATGGATGCCTTTGAAAAAGACCAACTATCCTATGACGGGAAGCGCATAGGAGAAGAGTCCACTCTTTATTTGAAAAAACTTTTGCGCAACAAGAAAAAAGTCTTTGTGCAGTTAGAAAAAAAAGATAAATATGGACGAAGCCTTGGTCATCTTCTCCTTAGTGATAGCGAGAGTCCTTTTGAGCGCGTCTCCTATCAAATGGTAAAAGCGGGTTATGCCCTCATTTACCCTCAAACCGTCTTCGCCTCAAAGGAAGAAAAAAAGATTTATGATCAGGCCCTCTCTTACGCAAGTTTTACTTTTAATGGCGTTTGGGATACTCAAGGGGCCCAAGCACCTTGGTCCTTTCGCAAGACAAATAAAGTAAGCAAAAAAAGGTAGCAGCAACAATGGACTCTTTGACATCATCACTAAATACTTCTTCGCCCGACTACAAAGGGAACGAAGAAAAAAATAAAAAACTCGCAGAAGAACTCAAAACTATTTTAAATAAAATTAAAGAAGGTGGTGGTGAAAAATCCGTGGCCAAACACCGCTCTCGAGGAAAAATGCTGGCACGGGAGCGAATCGAACAGATCCTCGATGAAGATTCGCCTTTTTTAGAAATTGCTCCTATGGCCGCCTTCAACGTCTATGACGATGATATAGCCTCCGCCGGCGTCGTTGCCGGTATTGGAAAAGTCCACGGACGCTACTGCATGTTTGTGGCCAATGACGCTACCGTAAAAGGGGGAACCTATTTTCCCATGACGGTAAAAAAGCATTTGCGGGCCCAAGAAATTGCCCTGCAGAACCATCTTCCCTGCATTTACTTGGTAGATTCAGGAGGGGCCTTTCTTCCCAAACAAGATGAAGTCTTTCCCGATAAAGAGCACTTTGGTCGCATCTTTTATAATCAATCTCATCTCTCTGCCCAAGGCATTCCCCAAATTGCCGTGGTTTGTGGTCCTTGCACCGCTGGAGGGGCCTACGTTCCGGCCATGTGCGATGAGTCCATCATTGTGGATAAAAACGGAACAATTTTTTTGGCCGGGCCACCACTTGTTAAGGCCGCTACAGGAGAAGAAGTTACAGCTGAAGATTTAGGAGGAGCAAGAGTTCACACAAGTCTTAGCGGTGTTGCCGATCACTTTGCCGAAAATGAAGAACACGCCTTGCACCTTACGCGCAATATTGTAGAAGCACTGGGAAAAGGAAGTGGAGGTCAGCTTCGCGATTGGATGCCAGTAGAAGATCCTCTTTATAAGATAGAAGAAATCTACGGGATCATTCCCAGTGACGCACGTAAACCCATGAACGTTCAAGAAGTCATCAATCGATTAGTGGATGGATCGCGTTTTCATTTTTTTAAAAAAAGTTATGGCGAGACACTTATTTGCGGTTTTGCTCGTATTATGGGTTTTATGGTGGGAATTGTGGCCAATAACGGTGTTCTTTTTTCCGAGAGCGCTCTCAAGGGAACTCATTTTATCCAACTCTGTGGTCAGCGCAATATTCCTCTTCTTTTTTTGCAAAATATCACTGGCTTTATGGTGGGGCAAAAATATGAAAACGAAGGGATTGCAAAACATGGCGCCAAAATGGTTCGTGCCGTTTCAACGGTGAATGTGCCAAAATTAACATTGATTATTGGTGGCTCTTTTGGTGCTGGAAACTACGGAATGTGCGGACGTGCTTTTGATCCACGATTTTTGTGGATGTGGCCCAATGCGCGCATCTCTGTGATGGGGGGACAGCAAGCGGCCGATGTTTTGTCACAAGTTAAAAGCGATCAAAAAGAAAAAAAGAAATTTGAAGAAGAGATTTTAAATAAATATGAAAAAGAAGGTCATCCTTATTACAGCAGTGCGCGCCTCTGGGATGATGGAGTCATTGATCCGGCCATGAGCCGAAAAGTTTTGGGAATTGCACTAGATGTTGTGACAAATGAACACGTAAGAGGAGAGAAACCCTATGGCCCCTTCAGAATGTAAGTCAAAAGAATATCAAACTATAAAATTTATTCGAGATGAGTCGCAAGATTTCGCTGAAGTTATTTTTGCACGAAGTGATGTTCGCAATGCTTTTAATGCTGAAATGATTGAAGAGCTTATCGATGTTTTTTCATCATTAAAGAACGATAATAAATTGCGGGCCCTTTTTATTTCAGGGGAAGGAAAGAATTTTTGTGCGGGTGCTGATCTCAATTGGATGAAAAAATCGGCAACTTACAGTGAGGAAGAAAATCTCAAAGATGCAAGACGCTTGTCCTTACTTTTTAAGACCCTCAACGAGCTGGATACTTTTACTGTCGCTTTTGCTCATGGGGCCACAATGGGCGGCGGACTCGGTCTTTTATGTGCCGCTGATCATGTTGTTTGTAGTAGAGATTTTGTAGGGGCCCTTAGTGAAGTAAAGCTTGGACTCATTCCGGCGGTGATTTCTCCTTACGTTATCAGTAAAATGGGGCAAGCGGCCGCAAGGTCTTTGATGATTTCAGGGCGTCGTTTTAGCGCACACGACGCTTTTCATTATAATTTGGCCACCAAGTTAGTAGAATCACAAAATGACTTTGCTGAAGAGAAGAAGAAAATAAAAGAAGAGTTAAACCTCGCTTCTCCTCTCAGTATAAAAAAATCAAAAGAACTTTTCTTTAACGCCTTTATGGGAGAAGAAAAACTTTGCTCTTTAATTGCACAACTTCGCACAACAGAAAATGCGCAAGAGGGAATGAAGGCCATGCTGGAAAAAAGAAAAGCAAGTTGGGTAAAATAAAATGAAAAAAAAAATTAAGCGGATTTTAATTGCTAATCGAGGTGAAATTGCTCGGCGGATTATTCAAACTTGCCGCATACTCAATATTGAAACAGTTTCTTTGCATATGGAAGAAGAAAAAGAATATCCTCATGTTCTTGAAGCAACTGAATCAGTATTGCTGGAAGGAAATTCTTTGCTGGAAACTTATCTCAATATTGAAAAAATATTAGAAGTTGCAACAGAAAAAAAAGTGGACGCTATTCATCCCGGTTATGGAATGCTCTCAGAGAGAAGTGCCTTTGCCAATAGAGTGCAGGATGCAGGTTTTATTTTCATTGGTCCAACGGGCGATTCTATGGACAAGATGGGAGACAAGATAGGCTCAAAGAGATTGGCCCATGAATTTGGAATTCCTCAGGTTCCAGGTTATTACGGTGACAATCAAGATGAAGAGTTCTTAAAAAAAGAGGCCGCTAAAATTGGTCTTCCTCTTCTTATTAAGGCCAGTTCAGGTGGCGGTGGGAAAGGGATGAGAATTGTTGAGAAGATGGAGGATTTTTCTTCTCTGCTTGCTTCTTGTAAAAATGAAGCGGCAAAATCTTTTGGGAGCGATCGCGTTTTATTAGAGCGTTATTTTACCCGTCCTCGTCATATTGAAATTCAATTGCTCTGTGCGAACGCACATAAACAATATTATCATCTCTTTGAACGTGAGTGTTCTATTCAGCGGCGTTATCAAAAAGTTGTAGAAGAAGCTCCGGCCTCACTCTTAAAAAAAGAGACACGTGAAAATCTTCGCGCAGCGGCCGTTAGGCTTGCTGAGAAAATTTCTTATGATGGAGCGGGAACGGTTGAATTTATTGTTGATGAAAAAGAAAATTTTTACTTTCTTGAAATGAATACGCGCCTTCAGGTGGAGCACCCTGTAACAGAGATGATCACGGGGCTTGATCTTGTTCGCCTGCAAATTGAAATTGCTTCGGGAGAAAAAATTCCTTTTAGGCAAGAAGAAATTGTGGAGCGAGGACATAGTATGGAAATTCGTTTTTATGCCGAAGATCCTCAGTGCAATTTTTTGCCAAGAACAGGAAAAATTTATCATGTAAGTGATGATTTGCCTCCTGGTGTCCGGCACGATGTGGGTTTAAGTGCTGGTCTTGAAGTATCTCCTAACTTTGATCCCATGCTCTCTAAGCTTATCTCTTATGACATTGATCGAAAGAGTGCTGCTTTGAGATTGCTCAGTGGTGCGCGATGCGTTTTTTTTGCAGGGGTGAAAACAAATAGAGAGTTTTTACTTCGTATTTTGCAACATAAAAAATTTCTCGAAGGTGATCTGAGCACAAAGTTTATTCAAGAGTGCGAGGATGATTTATTGAGTGTCGATGAAGAAAAGAAAAAAGAAGCATTTACTTACCAGAAAAAAAAATCACAGCTATCTTTGAATGAAAGTGGAAACGAAGAGCTGAAGGGGTTTCGCAATGTCTAAAACTCGAGTTTTTCCTATGGCAGATGGATCTCAGCACGTTTTCATGGGAGATAGCGACTTTATTATAGAAGGAAAAAAAGAGCGCAGCTGGGGCGAAAGTGAGGCCGTTCATAAAAATGATGGCGGTGAGATAAAATCCCCTATGCCAGGCAAAGTCTTTAAAGTTCTTTGTAAAGAAGGTGATAGCGTTAAAAGTGGGGCCGCCTTAATTATTGTAGAGGCCATGAAGATGGAGCATACGCTTTATGCTTCTAAAGATGCAGTGGTAAAAAAAGTTCTTGTCACCGAAGGGGCCCAAGTAAAAAGTGATGAGCTTTTAGCAATCTTAGATTAGATAAACGAACTTCTCTCGTTTACTTCAGAGACTTGATCATTAAGCGTCCAGTAATCGTAGAGAATTCCAAGGGCAAAAAAACCACCCGTTAAAAGATAGAGAATACCAGAGAAGTATTTTTTCATATAAAAGCGGTGAACGCCAAAAACACCTAAAAAAGTAAGAAAAATCCAAGCAAGAGAGTAATTGATTTCTCCTGGGCGATAGCGCCAATCGGCCTCAGCGTCGAGAGAAGGCATTAAAAAAAGATCTACGATTAGGCCAATACCCAGCAATCCAAAAGTAAAAAAATAAATAGTGGCAGAAATGGGCCGGCCAAAATAAAAGCGGTGAGCGCCTGTAAAACCAAAAATCCACAGAACATATCCCATCGGAAGGGAGTGGGTATTACTTTTTTCGCGGTAAATATCTCGATAGTTCATTTTTTCTTCCTTTTCTTTTCAACTTATTTCCTTGTGGCCCAATAGGAAAACATTTGTCACAATAAATACGCCATTAAAAAAAAGTAGTAAAGAGTAAGTGATGAATCATGAAAAATTAAAAATTGTTGATGTCTCTCCTCGCGATGGTCTGCAAAATGAAAAGAAAAGCGTTCCTCTTGATGTAAAGTTTCGCTTTATTAAAGAACTTGTAGAGGCCGGACTAAAGCATATCGAAGTAGGGAGCTTTGTAGGAGGAAATAAAATTCCTCAAATGAAAGAGACGGGTAAGCTCATTGAAATGTTAAAAAAAGAGAGTTGGTATCATGATTTTACGCCCATGGTGCTCATTCCCAATAAGAGAGGGCTTGATGAGGCCCTTAGTCATAACATAAAACACTTGGCCCTTTTTACGGCGACGTCTAATGAATTTAATAAAAAAAATATTAATGCCACTATTGAAGAGTCATTTAAGAGAATTAAAGATGTTTGCGATGCCACAAAGAATGAAAAAAGCATTTTTTTAAGAGGCTATATTTCTACGGTTTTTGGTTGCCCTTATGAAGGAGAAAAAGGCTACAAGGAGCTTAAACCGGTTTTTGAAGAATATTTAAAGTTAGGTGTCCATGAAATATCTTTAGGAGATACCACGGGAGTTGCAAATCCTAGGCAAGTACAAGCTATTTTGCGTGAGCTAAAACGCGATTTTTCTTCTTTTTATCCTCATGTGGCCGTTCATTTCCACGATACCAAAGGAATGGCGGTGGTTAATTCTTGGGTTTCTTATGAAGAAGGAATTCGTCTTTTTGATTCTTCAGCAGGAGGAATTGGAGGCTGTCCTTACGCCAAATCAGCGACAGGGAATTTGGCCACAGAAGATTTGGTGTATTTGCTCCATTCGATGGGAGTAGCAACAGATATTTCTATGGAAAAGTTGCTAGCGTCTTCAAGTTATATGTTGGATTTTTTAGGAAAAAAACCAACCTCAAAATATGTCATCTCTAGGATGAAAGAGACTTAAGAAGGCCTTCAAAAGCAGATTTTACAAATTCACTGCGCTGCTCTTGGCCCATTTCTGAAAAGTCAGCACGATTTTCTGATTGGATAAGATCATCGAGTCCCATAAGAAAGCGCGATCTTTTTTTCTCCATATCTTTGCCGTATAAAAATCTTTTTTTGCAATAAGTGACAATGAGCTCATCTTTAGCGCGCGTCATACCTACATAACAAAGGCGACGTTCTTCATCCACATCATCGGTTCCGTTTTGAATATTTTCTTTGATGGTTTTTTTATGAGGAATAATTTCTTCTTCAAGACCAACAAAGTAGACGTGGCCAAATTCAAGCCCTTTGGATGAATGAATTGTCAAAAGAGTCACGGCATCTTCATTATTTTTTTCTTCTTCTTCTCTTTCTTTTTCATCTGTAGACTTTGATGAGCTGTCTTGCATGTCGGCGAGAAATATTTTTTCTAAAAAACAGCGCAAGATATCTTGGTGATTGCCAAGATGCTGATTAAATTCATGAAAACGTTTGGCCGAGTAAATAAAAACTTCTAAATCTTTTTTTCGTCTCAATTGTTGTTTAGGGTTGTCGTAAGATTTTTCAATAAATTCGACGAAGTTTAATTTTTCCACGAGATGAGTGATGCTTTCATGAATAGGATGAGTGAAAAAATATTCTCTCATCTCTTTGAGAAAAATCATAAAAGAAGCGATAGATTTTTTAGTGCTATCTTTGAGAGGAATATGTCCTTCAAAGAGAAAACTCTCAAGTGTTGTGTAGAAAGGTTTTTTGCGTATGCTTCCTTGCTCGGTGACTTTTTTGAGAGTGGTCTGTCCTATTCCGCGACTAGGAGTATTGATGATACGTCTAATGGCCACTTCATCGTAGTGATTAAAGATTGCGGCCAGATAACTGAGGAGATCTTTAATCTCTTTTTTGTCGTAGAATTTTTGTCCGCCAATAAGTGTATAGTTTATATTGTTGAGGCGTAGAGTTTCTTCAAATATCTGGGCCTGATTATTGCTTCGATAAATGATGGCCATCTCTTTAAGAGGGATACCTTCTTTTTTGTGTTTTTGGCGGATACTTTCGACAACTTCTAAGGCCTCTCCTTCTGTGCTCGCACAGGCCCATATTTTTGGACGAATGAGAGATTCTCGCGCAGACCAAGGATTTTTTTCGCGTCTTCCTTTGGCGCTTTTCATCACTGCTCCGGCCAGCTGAACGATGGAGGCCGTTGAACGATAATTTTGTTCGAGTTTAATAATAGTGGCGCCTGGAAAATGCTTTTCAAACGAGAGGATGTTGGTGATATCGGCACCTCTGAAGGCGTAAATAGATTGGTCGTCATCGCCCACCACGCACAAATTATTATGAGAAACAGTCAAACAGCGAAGAAGTTGAAATTGAAGAGAGTTGGTGTCTTGATACTCATCTACCATAATATAACGATACTCTTTAGAGTATTTCATCTTAAGCTCTTCGCGTTCATTGAAGAGTTGAAGCGTAAGATATAAAATATCATCAAAATCTACAGCATTATAAAATTTTAATCGCTCTTGATAGACATAATAAAGTGATTCAAGCATGACATCATAATCATTTTCTGTATCGAAAAAAGCTGACTTAGGAAAAAGCTCTGGCGTGATAGCGCGATTTTTGAGGAAGCTAATTTTTCCTTGCAATGTCTTAATGTCGTAATTCTTTCCATCTTTGTAGTTTTTAAGCAGCTCGCGAATAAGAGCGAGGGTGTCGCTAGTGTCATAGATGGTAAATTTGGGGTGATACCCCAGGTGGTGAATTTCTTGGCGCAGAAGATTACTGGCAAAGGCGTGAAAAGTAGAAACACTTGGCCCACTAAAACGCGTTGTCCCCATCAACTGATGAATTCTCTCTTTCATCTCTTGGGCGGCCTTATTAGTAAAACTTACGGCCAAAATCTGACGAGCGTTGACGCCCCGTTTGATCATATAGGCCAGGCGATGAGTGATTGTTTTGGTCTTCCCAGAGCCAGCTCCGGCCAGAATGAGGAGTGGTCCTTCGATAGTTTGGACGGCGCGGGCCTGTTCAGCGTTGAGTCCTTCTAAAAGTTTGTTAGTATCTTTGTCTTTGCCGTTGTCGGCATTTTTGTCTAAATTCATTTGATTGAAAGTATCCTACGATGGAGTCAAGTTTAGCTTTTTTTAGAGCGGCCTGAGGGCGTCTGGGTCTTACTTCTGTTTCAAAAACTTGATTGGTAGCGCTGGCCAATACGTTTTTGTTGCCTTGATGGCGGCAAAGATAATCTTCCCTACGAGGATTTTCTAGCATTAAAGCGGCGATGGCGATAGCTAAAGATCTCGACTTTCCTCCTTTACAGTGAATATAAACCTTTTCTCCTTTTTTTCTTTGCTCTTGGACAAAGGTGATGGCGCGATGAAAGTTGGATGGATCGATTTCTCCGTGATCGGGAATACTGACTTGTTTAAACGCCACTCCTTGTTGGTTCCATTGTTTAGGAGTTATTGTTTTAAGGCCAGTTTTTTTAGGGAGGAGAGAAAGTGCCTTAAGTTCATAGTCTTGCACCATTGCTAGAACAGCGCCACCTTTTCCTTCTTCATCTTTAATAGCGCGGAGAATAGCATGTTGAGTTGTTGCGGTGGGAAGATTTCCCAGGAAGAGTCCTGGGTAAATTTCATCAAAAGGGTAGCGTTCTTTAGGATTTCTTTCTTTGTTGTATTGGCTGTAGCAGAGATGTCTTTCATCAAGCCAGAAGTTGACATTTTGAAGGGCAAGACCTCCGATGAGTTCAGCGAAGCTTCTTCCCCACTGAAGGCCAGTTCGCCTTTTTCCAGGTCCAAGATTATTAAGAGAAGGGCATTTTTCAAGGACTTCTGCAGCAGGTTTAAAAAGATCGCTTGGTTTAAGGCAGCGTTTTTTTAGGCCCCAAAGTTTATAAGTTAAATTTGCAGCTCCTTGATCGTAAGATTTAAAATTTGGTATTTTTGCCTTTAAGTTAAATGATAAAATGAGCATTACAAAGAGAACAAATCTCATGCGGAATTCCTTGAGTTTTTCCTTTATTATAAGAGATTTTTTTTGTTTTTGATGTGAGGGAAATTTGATACTGTTTTTTCTATGAAAAATCCAATTTTGTATGAGTTAAGTGAGAGTGAGAAAGAAAAAAGTAACATGTTTTCTTTTATGAGGTTTATTGAAGGTCAAAAAGGGGAAAAGTTTTCCTCTTATGAGGATTTTCATAATTTTTCTTTAAAGAGAGAAGAAGATTTTTGGAAATGTTTTTTAGATTTCTTTTCTTTAAAGTTTGAAGGATCATTTCATCCTTTTAAAACTCATGATTCTTTTACTCCTTATCCTTTTTTTCCCAATATAAAAATTAATTTTGCCGAAAATATTCTGCGAGAAAGAAGTGATAAAGCAGCTCTTTGCTGCTTGAGAGAAGATGGATACCGAGAAGAAGTGAGCTATCGTAATCTTCATGAACGAGTCTACTTCCTCCAAAAAAAATTAAAAGAAGAAATTTCTTTTAAGAGCGGCGATTGCCTTGCCGCTTTTATGCCCAATGTTTCTGAGACAGTGGTGAGTATGTTGGCCTGTAGTTCTCTAGGAGGGGTCTTTACCTCAACAAGTTCAGACTTTGGTCTTCAAGGAGTTCTTGATCGCTTTACCCAAGTGAATCCTCGTGTTTTGGTGGCCGCCACAAGTTACGTCTATAATGGAAAAAAAATTGACCTTCTTCCTCTTTTGCAGCAAGTGGCCCAAAAGATAGATTCTCTTGAGATGATTATTTTAGTAGATCTTTTTGGTGAAAAGGAAAAAAAGAAGATTGAGTTTAATGGAAAACTTTGTTTTTTTCATGAAATCATAAATAATAAAACCAATAAATCAGCTGGTGAAATTAAATTTGTTCGTCAGGACTTTTCAGCTCCTCACTACATCCTCTATTCATCTGGAACAACAGGTGTGCCAAAATGCATTGTCCATAGTGTAGGAGGAACACTTCTTCAGCATGTAAAAGAGTTGGCCCTTCACACAAATTTAAAAAAAGAAGACAACATTCTCTTTTTTACCACTTGTGGATGGATGATGTGGAATTGGCTAGTGAGCTCTCTTTTTCAAGGATCAACAGTTTATCTCTATGAAGGATCTCCGGCCTTTCCAGCAATTGATTCGCTCTTACATATTCTTCATAAAGAGAAGATTACGATTTGGGGAACATCGCCAAAATTTCTTCGTGCTCTGGAGTCGTCCAATTATAATCACAATGTGGAGCTACCAGCGCTCAAGACAATTCTTTCCACAGGAGCGCCGTTATTGAGTGAACAGTTTGATTTTGTTTACGAGAAAATAAAAAAAGAGGTTCTTCTCTCTAGTATCTCGGGAGGAAGCGATATTATTGGCTGCTTTATGCTGGGAAATCCCCTCCTTCCAGTTCGAAGAGGGGAAATTCAAGGCAAGGGACTTCATATGGACATTGCCGCCTTTGATGAAAATGGAAAAGAAATGCCCTTTGGGGGCGAGGGTGAGCTGGTTTGCCGCCGTCCTTTTCTTTCAACACCTCTTTATTTTTATGGCGATAAGAAAGGAGAGCGCTTTCATAAGGCCTATTTTGAGCGCTACGAAAAGATTTGGCATCATGGAGACTTTGTTGCTTTTCAAGAGTCAGGTGGCGTTGTTGTTTCGGGACGATCAGATGCAACACTAAATCCTGGTGGAGTGAGAATTGGGACAGCAGAAATTTACAGGCAAGTGGAGAAAATTGAGTTTGTGCTAGATTCTCTTGTGACAGTGAAAAAAATTAAAGGCGATGATCACGTTGTTTTGTTTGTGAAAATGAAAGAAGATAATTTGTTTACAGAAGAGAGTTCTTTGCTGATTAAAAAAATTATCCGTCAAGAAACCACGCCACGGCATGTTCCCTGGAAGATCTTTGCTGTTCATGAAATCCCTTATACACGTAGTGGAAAGAAGCTTGAGATTGCTGTAATGAAAATACTTGCAGGAAAAAAAACAGATAATATTGAGGCCATTAGTAATCCCGAATCTCTTCAAGAATATGAAATCATTGCTGGAGAGTTGGATAAAAAAATTGTA
>CALDHR010000246.1 GCA_937898585.1 uncultured Oligoflexia bacterium | reverse complement strand
GGATCAAAAGATTGAATCAACGAACAAAAGCAAATAACTTTGGGGTTATAGCAACGGTAACAAAATTCTCGCCCTGCCCCTCGCCTCTCTCTTTTCTCTTCTTTAAGTTCAAGCATATCTCACAGAAACTCTTTAAGCAGGTAGCTTTCCACTTGATCCAAGCTCATACTCTCTTGCTTCATGCTGTCGCGCTCTCTCACTGTCACAACACCTTTTTCCACACTATCAAAATCAACTGTCACACAAAAAGGCGTTCCAATTTCATCTTGTCGTCGGTAGCGCTTTCCTATTGAGCCTGAGGTATCGTATTCCACGCGAATTTTTTTCGATAAACTGTCTGCCAGCTTTTTAGCAATACTTTCGAGTCCTTCTTTTTTCATCAAAGGCAAAATGGCGACTTTCACGGGCGCAATGCTCTTATGAAAAGCAAAGTAACTTCTCTCTTCACTCTTCTCGCCTTCACCCACCACTTCTACGCGATAGGCATTACATAAATGAGCAAGAAAGCAGCGATCAACTCCCACACTCGTCTCAATTACATAGGGAAGAAATTTTTTATTCCCGTCACTTTGATCAACATATTGTAAATTTTTTCCCGACAGCTCTTGGTGACTTTTGAGATCAAAATCTGTCCGCGAGTGAATGCCTTCCATTTCATCCCATCCCATGGGAAATTGAAATTCAATATCGCTAGCGGCATCGGCGTAGTGGGCCAATTTATCGTGTTCTTTAAAGCGCAAGTTTTCTTTCTTTAAACCTAAATCTAAATGCCACTGCATTCTCCGCTCCCCCCACTCACTTACAAATTCTTTTTGTTTTCCTGGATGAACAAAATACTGCATTTCCATTTGTTCAAATTCTCTCATGCGAAAAATAAAATTCTGTGGCGTTATTTCATTTCTGAAAGCTTTTCCAATTTGAGCGATACCAAAGGGAAGTTTTTTTCTCATGGTGCTTTGAACATTCAAGAAATTCACAAAAATTCCTTGCGCCGTCTCGGGCCTTAAGTAAACAACATTGGAATCATCTTTAATGGGACCGGCGTGGGTATCAAACATAAGATTAAATTCGCGAATCTCTGTAAAAGAGCCGGCTTCTTTACACTGCGGACAAGGGGCCGCAAGATCAATTTTATCGGCGCGAAAACGAAACTTACACTTTTTACAATCCACCATAGGATCTGAAAAATTATCTATATGGCCTGAGGCCTTCCAAACATTGGGATTCATCATGATGGCGGCGTCGATTCCTTCAACATCCATTCGGTTGGTCATTTCCGTCCACCAGCTCTGCTTGATATTATTTTTCATTTGTGCGCCTAGAGGTCCATAATCCCAGGCACCTGCAAGGCCTCCATAGATTTCAGAACTTTGAAAAACAAACCCACGTCTTTTGCACAAACCGGCAATATCCATCAAGCTAAACAT
>CALDHR010000245.1 GCA_937898585.1 uncultured Oligoflexia bacterium | reverse complement strand
CGAACAAAGCCCATTGCCAAAGCGCCTGGGTACAAAAAACAAATGATGACAGCCAAATTTGTGATGTATGAATTAAGATATAAAAAATTATTAGATAAGTTTTTTTATATTGCTTCAGAGGTTCCGTATCGTCATCAATCACTTTCTGCTTGGGTAGATGAGTTGAGAAGCTTCTTGCCAGAAATCTATCGCTTTAAGGGAAAGAACCTCAATAGAGATTACTGGTTAGGAAAGAAAGATATATTGGAATATTCACTGGCCAGTGGATCGCGCCATCTGGCCAGTTTATTGAATAGATGCTTTGAATAGAAAGATAGAATTAAAGGGCGAGAGAGACAGTCATTTTTACTTCGTCTTTGATGACTTTCTCGCCTAAATTTTCAAAAAAACGCGATGAGTTGTATTTGACGTTGTATTTTGTTCGATCAAAAACAATGTCAGCATCAAGTGTATTTTTATCGCTCTTTTTGGCCACAAAAGTAACGGGTGCTTTTGTTCCCTTGATGGTGAGATCACCTGTCACTTCCCATGCATCTTTTCCTTTGCTTTGGGCCACTTTGACGACAAAAGTTGATTCGGGATGATTTTTTGTGTCAAAAAAATCTTTATCTTTGAGATGATTTTCAAGTTTTGTCTTCCATTCACCTTCAAGATCTTCGCAGTTAATACTGGTCATATCCATAACAAATTCACCGCCCTTGAGGTTTTCTCCTTCAAGGTCAATTTTTCCACTTTTGAGTTTTACTGTTCCGTAGTGCTTGCCGAGAACTTTTTCTCCCAGCCATTTTACAGAGCTTTTTTCGAGATTAATGTCTTTCATTTCAGCAAAAGAAGTTCCTGAAAGGAAGAGCGAGAAAACAAGAGTGATGATAAATTTCATTTTATTCATAGAATATCTCCTTTGATAGTTTGTCTTGTATAACTATCGCGTTTTTGATGGAAGTTCACCAATAATAATGGCCGTTAAAACAAAAATTAAGCCGAGGGCATCGGCATAGGTAAAGACTTCATTGAGAAAAGCGATGGCCAAGAGAGAGACCATGATGGGGAGAAGGCCTGTGAAAACTGCTGCTGTTGAAGTTGAAATCGTCTCCATCGCCTTTCCCCAGAAAAAAAGAAAAACAAAAACCGCCGCACTGCCTAAAAAAATGTAGAGATAATAAATTCCCTTAATCAAAGACCAGTCAACGTCAGTGGCATGATAGAGGCCAAAAGGAAGAAAAGAGATAAAAGCAAAGAGGCTGACGAGAAAGGCCGAACTTAGATTGGTTAGATTGCTTTTACTCTGTTTGAGAAGAATAGAATAATAAGACTGAGGAAGAAGAGATAGAAAAACAAGCCCATCTCCTAAGAAACTTCCTTCGCGCTTAGTGGCATTAATAACAGCACTTGGGGACAGGTTATCAAGAGAAAGAAGGACGATGCCTAAAATAGAGAGAATGATGGCCCAAATTTTATTGTTGTTGATTTTCTCCTTTAAAAGAAAGAAAGCAAAAAGGGTTAAAACGGCCGGTTGAATGCTTCCAATAATAGAAGCAGAGGTGGCCGTGGTAAACTTGAGTCCTGAGTAGAAAAAAATATTAAAGAGAAGACCAGTGGAAATGGCCTGAAGAAAGTGATTTTTTAAGTGAAGAACAGGTTTTTCATGGGGGCCTTTTTTGGCGAGAAAGATTTTTTTTTGGCTCATGAGAAGAAAGAATAAGATGATGATGCTGGAAATAGTAAAACGAAGAGTGGCATAGGTGTAGAGATTAATGACGGGAAGGAGAAGTTTAAGAGCAATAACACTGACGGCAGTGCTAAAAAGGGCCAACACAAGATAGAGGTGACCTCGGACCATATATAAATCTACTTTTTTATTGCGAGATGAATTTCTAGCAATTTGGAAAGGTATATTACCATGAGTAATAAATGAATAGGCATGATTAATGAAGAAAAAGAACTGATGACAATCAAGAATCCCAGCAGGATTTCGGCCATAAGGAGAAGTGTCAGCTTGAGGGTTTCAGGATGTCTTATTTTGAGAGAAAAGAGGAACTGAAAGAAGAGAAGAATAAAGGCCACAAGGCGGTGAATGCTAAAACTTAGAGGCATCTTTAGGCCCCACATCGATCGCGGGATACTTTCTTCTAGAAGAAGAAGGCCATCGGTAACTTCTCTGACTTTGAGACCTAGGAAAATTTGGATAAAAGTAAGAAGTGTCAGTAAATAAAAAAAAGTCTTCTCTTCTTTTGAAAAATTTAAGTTGTTTTTTGGGGCCTCTTTTTGCCTGGCATAGAGAATAAGGGCGATAATGAAAAGCGTCATGATGAGATGAATGGAAATGGTGTTCACTTCAAGATGCCTGGAGACCACAAGCTTTCCAATAACTCCTTGAAGGGAGATGGAAACTAAAATGAGAAAGGCCATGAGGGATCGGTGTGTTTTTTTTGATCTATTTTTTAGCGACCACAAAAGATAATAAATAGCATAAAGGCCAAGTAAAACGCCTAGCAGTCGATTGAGGTATTCCACGTAAGTTTTAAAAACAGAAAAAGGGGCGATGCTTCTGCCATTCACTTGATAGAGTTCTTGGTAGTTTGCGGGAAGTTGCTCGACAGAAGTGGGAGGGATAAGTTTGCCAAAGCATTTTGGCCAATCGGGGCAGCCAAGACCTGATCCCGTACTGCGCACGTAACTTCCTGCAAGAACCACCAAAAAGACAAAGATGAGAAGTGTTGTTAATTTTTTATAGGCCTTCATTATTCAAATGATCCTGTTTTAATTTTGAGAAACATGCGGCGGAGTGGTTCGGCCGCACCCCAGAGAAGTTGATCGCCAATGGTAAAAAGAGAAAAGTAAGAAGAGTGGTGATTTTCTTCTTCAAGATGAAGCTTCTTTAAACGGCCAACTCCTATTTTGAGGGTCTCTTGAAAATAGGCGGGATGAAGTTCTTTAATGGTCTCAGCTTGTTTGTTGGGGACATAGTGAAGATAATTTCCCGTTTTCTTTAAGAGATTTTCTACTTCTTCAAGAGAGAGATTTTCTTTGAGTTTGAGAGTGAGGGCCTGAGAATGGCAGCGAAGAGAGCTGATGCGCACGCAGGTACTTTCAATGTGAAATTTTTTTCCTTCTAAAATTTTTTCACTTTCAATTTGGGCCTTAACTTCTTCTTTGGTGGACTCAGGGAGTTCAGCTGAAAAATCGTCAATAGCGGGAATGAGGTTATAGGCAAGAGGCGTTCGGCGGAGTTTTTGCCATTCTTCTTTGAAGTGGAGTGGGTTAAGAGTTTGATAATCACTAATAAGCTGCTCTGTGGCCTTAGAGCCGGCGCCAGAAATGGCCTGATAAGTGGTGGCGTTAATCCATTCAATTCTAGGGATAAGGTCTTTAAGGGCCAAAAGCATCAAAGATACGGTGCAATTGCTACCCACAAAAAGCTTTTTTCCCTCGTTAAGAGCATTTTCGATGGAAGCAGAGTTGAGGGGGTCGAGAAGAAGAGTGCTTTCGGGGTGAAGGCGGAGGGCGGAGGCGGCATCAATCCAAAATCCCTGATAATTTCGTTCTTTAAGGAGGGGGTAGATTTTATGGGTATAGTCGCTTCCTTGAGTGGTGATGATAACGTCTAACTTCAGGAGAAGGTCCATGTCGCAGGCATCATAATAAGGGCCTTCAGGGGAAGATTGACTTGTTGACAATAGAAATAATTGAATGTCTTCTAAATCTCCTTCTTCTTTCATCCTTTCTAGGAGAACTTTTCCCACCATGCCACGAGAACCGACTATTCCTACGGTTTTCATCAATACTTTCCGTTTGTTAGAAGTTCGAATTTTCAATTATTTAACCCATCTTGCCATCTATTGATAGAAGACGGGCCTAAAATAACAGAAAAGAGTTTCAATAGACAAAGGAAATTTCTTGAAGACAATTTTAAAGCTTTTTTTATTTACAGGCCTTTATTTTTTCACCGCCAATTATGCTGTTTATGGGGCGGATGGAGAGAGAGGAGTTGATCTGATAGAGTATCCTGATACAGGTGATCAGGTTCGTCGTGCTGCTCGATATATAGGTCGTGGAATTAGGTCTTTTGGGAGAAGAATTATGGGCCTAAGAAAAGGTCAAGAGGGAGATGAGATTGGAGACGAAGGAGAAGATCGTCGAGAAAATTTTAGCGCAGCTCCTACCACAATTGTAGGAAACCCTAACACGGCGGCCTTTCAGCTTTTTTCACGTTATTTTGTTCCTAATCGTTCTGACTTTTTCAACAAGCTCAATATGGGATGGCTTGAAGATAATTGGGTGGCCATTTGCCCGTCATCATCACCCATTGATTTGGCCATGAGTATGGTAAAAACGGCTTTGGAGGGTGAAGCGAGTGAAGATGATAAAAAAATCCCTGTGGTTACTCCAGATAGAAGAGAACATCTGGATGATGGGGTTGGAGAATCTCTTAGGGAAGAGTTGAAAATAAGAACCTCTCGTTTATTAGATGACAGAATTCACCAAGCAATTGGTTTTTTGAGTACTCGAGCAGGTGATATTTTACCTGGACCCTTGGCCGAACCTTTTTGCGAGGCGGAGGTAGACGAAGAAGCTGAAGAAGAGTCTGAGGAAGTTCAAGAAGAAGATCCTCGTTCTTCCTTTATAAAAAGTCTTGTCAACTCTTGTGGGAAATTTAGTGGTCTTGAGAAAAAATTTTCCAACATGCGTGAAGGGAAGAATGTTATTTTAGACCACCTTGCTCATCAGCTTCTTTTCAAGAAACCTTCGCCTCAGCAAATGCCTTCCGAAGAGGATCCAATGAAAGGCGCAGGATCCAAGACAGGCGCCACAGGAGAAAAAGCTGAAGAAGAAGTTGATGAAGAAGCTGAAGAAACTGAAGAAGAGCGCGCTCTAAGGGCCGCAGCACTTGGAGCAGGAGCGCAATAAAAGGTCACTTGTTAAGAAATTTCTCTGTTTTCCGATAAGATTTCTATCAAAACGAAGAGGAGATCTTTATGAGTGATGAAGAGAAAACTGAAGCAGAAGTAGCTGACTATTCTCCTGTGAGAATTGAAACCCTGCGACCAAGCTGTCCTTTTACTTTTGATCTTTATGTGAAAGTTAATGAAAAATATATCCACTACGTCAAAAAAGGCGATGATCTCGGCGAAGATAGAATTGAAAAATTTAAACTTATCGAAAAGCTCAAAGAAAAAGATGTCCAGCGTCTTTTTGTCCATTCACGCGACAAGGAAACCTATAATAAATTTATCGATGTAAGTATTGAAGAAGTAGTCAGTGCTCCCGAAATGGAAGTGGATGAACGGATGAATGCTATTTCTGAAATTGCTCAACAGGCCATTGAGGTGGCCTTCAATGATGAACTTTCTCGAGAGGCCTTTCAAATGACAGAAAAGGCGGCAACGGGACTAAGGAAAGTTGTTCAAGAGAATCCCAAAGCATTAAAAAATATTTTTGGCGATAAGAAGAAGTCTTCAGGGCAAACCATGGACGTTGTTCTCGATCACTGTAAAAATGTGGCCGCTTTGGCCGTTCGTATGGCCTTTGCCTCAGGTTTTAGAGGAGAGGACCTCGATGATATTTCAACGGCCGCTTTAATGCATGATATTGGTCTGACAACACTAAAAAAAGATGAAATTGATATCCTTTTTTTTCGTCCAGAAAAAATTATGTCAACAGATGATAAGCGACTCTACCAAATGCATGTCAAAGATGGTGTGGCGATGTTAGAGAAAAAAGAGTTTGTTAATCCAAAAATTATCGCTCTTGTGAAGGCCCATGAAGAGACTGTATCAGGTGATGGTTATCCTGAGCGCAAAAAAGATATGAATAAACTCGAACAGATTTTGGCCCTGTGCAATTGCTATGAGAAAAAAGTGACGGCCTACAAAATGTCGCCTATTGAGGCCTTTAAGAATCTTCAAATTAATGATGTTGGTCGTTATCCTCTTGAACTCATTAAACGACTGAAAGATATTTTAGAATCAGAAGAAGTCTTCTCTTTGGCCCCTCCTAAAAAAGAAAAATAAGTTTCTTCTTCGCCATTTTTCTTTAACTCAATAATAATTTCAATGCGCTGTCCTTTATCAGAAAAAGCGGCCATATTTTCTTGAGCAGAATTGCGAGGATATTTTTCTTGAATGAGATCTTTGTCTTCTTGAGAGAGTGTTGAAAAGACAGTTTGAATGGTAATGGATGGTCTCATGACAGAATCATTTTTTACTGAATGAGAGAGGCCAAGCAGATGACCCATTTCATGAAGAAGAACACTTTTAAAGTCAAAAGAACTTAAATCCTCTTCTCCTTCTTCTGTAGACTTGTCTGTAAAATTAAAAGTAAATCCATTCACAAAAATATCGGCATGATCGAGGGTAATGATGGCCTCTGTTTTACTTTTATAGCGGATGTAACCTTCGTAGCGCGTAATGGCCAAGGCATTTTTATTTTGAGAGGGAAAGAGATCTTTGAAAAAATAAATACCGATAGTGTTATCAGTAAAATCTTCAAGATACTCTGATTCAAAGGCGGGTGTTTCCCCTTGAATGCGGGCCACTGTCTTTTCTGTATTTTCTCCTATCTCTTCTCTCCAAAGAGAAAAGGCCTCTTTGACTGCTTTTTGTTCTGTTGGCGTTAGGTTGTCGGCATAGCGAATTTCTAGAGGAAGAAATTTAGCATCCCAGAAAATCTCTTCTGTTATGGTCTCTGGTGTATTTCGTGTGTCAGAGGGAGGTGTAGGCAGAGCACTACTAGGAGTCTTTTTTTCGGGAGTTTTTTGGCATCCAGAAAGAGACAAGAAAAGAAGAAAAGTGAGAAGAGAGAGAAGTTTTGTTTTTTTCATGGGTGATCTTTCGACGAAAAAAAAGTCCTCATAATAAAAAATGATTCTGCTGAAGGGGGCGGGCAAAAAGGAGCATTACTTTGACGGCCAGATTCTTTTCGAGTAGAGATAAGAGGCAAAAATGACCTCAATTTCTCAATGAAGGATGTGTATGAAATTTTTCTTAGATAGTGCTGATTTAGAAGAAATAAAAAAGGCAAGTAAGTTAGGTATTATTAGTGGTGTTACCACAAACCCCTCATTGATGGCCAAAAACTCTCGGCCAGTTTCGGAAATTATCAGAGAGATTTGTTCTCTTATTGATGGGCCGATTTCAGCAGAAGTTATCAGCACAGACTATGAAAATATGGTGGAGGAAGGAAAAAAGCTCGCCAAAATTCATCCCAATGTTGTTATTAAAATTCCCCTTACAATTGATGGTATTAGGGCCTGTAAAACTTTTACGGATAGTGATATTCGAACGAATGTGACTCTTGTTTTTTCTGCTAACCAAGCGCTTTTGGCAGCTATGGCAGGTGCCACTTATGTATCTCCTTTTATTGGGAGATTGGATGATATTGGTTCTAGTGGAATGCATCTAATTGAAGAAATTCGTGCCATTTACGATAACTACGCTTTTACTACAGAAATTTTAGCTGCCTCAGTGCGTCACGCGGAACATGTCAGAGATGCCGCGATGGTGGGAGCTGATGTGGCGACATTGCCGCTTTCTATTATTGAGGGCCTTTATAATCATCCTTTGACAACAAAGGGATTAGAAAAATTTCTACAAGATTTCAGCAATGCAAAATTAACTCTCTTTTAAAAAAAAATACTTTCTTATAGCCTAAGAGGATGAAGAATTTAATTTTTGTCCTCTTCTTTTTTCCTCTCTTTGTTTTGCAAGGTCAAGTTTTTGATGAGCAAGTGAAGCGAGCAGGTGATAGTTTCTATGATGAGAGAGAAAATTACTCTCGTTTTAGTGGTCGCATTACGGATAAAGATAAAAAAGCAGAAATCTACAAAATCAAAACAGAAAATCCCAATATCAGTTTTTTTCGGGCCGGAGATGTTATTTTTTTTCAGGTGGCCAATTTTGCCCATGAAAAAAAGATCAATCATTTTTCCTGCCGTGCCTTTGTCCGTTCTGTGGAAAAAGAGCATTTTGTGGTTTTTGTAAACAATAAGCAAACATGCCATGAAGGAAAGTCTTTTTTGCGAGGAACGGCCGTGACTTTTCACTCACCTCAATTAGCAGAACGGATGTTTACTGCCTCACAGTACAGAAGAGTTCTTTTGCAAAAAAGAGTAGACTTTCTTCATCAGCTCAATAAAATCAATAATTTTCTGTGGAATTACAAAGAAGAAAAACGTAAAAGCGTCATGAGTTTTGAAAAAAAAATCAATGCCATTAAAAAAGAGCGTCAAGAGGCCTTAGATGATTTAGTGGATAAGCAGCGTGAATATATTGTTTTGCAAAGAGATCTTCAGCAGGAGATAGATGACATTGACCACGACTTAGAAAACTACCGCATTAAACAAAAAGATCTCTTCTTTGATCGCTGGCATCTAGATCATGATTCTATTGCTAAATTTAATAAAAGACCTTCTGTTCGCGAGTAATCACTATCCTCATAGGCCTTTAAATAAAGAGAAAAATCATATTGTTTGGCGAGTCCTAAATATTCTTTGATGGTGTGAAGAGATGTTTTTTGGAAAAGCCAATAAAAGATTCCCGCCTGGCGAAGATTTTTTGGGGTGACTTCTTTTTTTACGAGATGAGAAAAATCTTTAAAAAGATTTTCTATTCCGCGAGAACTCATTCCTCCACCTAGAATAGTATAGGCATTGCCATTAAAAATAATTTCAGAGAAGGCCTCTTTGTTAAAATAGAGAAAATAGTTTTGAAGGGCCGTGTTGTAGGCCTGAAAAATAAGGTTAAATTCAACGGGAAGAGGGACTGTGACGGGGTCTCTGTTTTTTCGGGTGATGAGGAGTCTCATCTGTCCTTCTCGCCCTATAAACATATTGCGTGTGATACTTGCCAGCTCACTTACTTTGAGACCTGCATGAAAAATAAGATGAAAGATAACTTGGTTGCGCAAGCTAATAAGGTATTTAAGATAATTTTTTTCTAAAGAGCTTTTTTCATGAATGCTATTTTCTTTAATAGCGAGACAGATTTCTCGCCAGAGGTGGTTGAGGGTTTCTGTTGCTGGAGGTGCGGGGAGGTGGAGTTTTTTAGGTGCACTGTGAAATTTAATAAAGTGATTGCTGCTACACCAACTTTTTTTTAGTAAAAAATCAAAGAAAAGACGCATTGTTTGCATGCGTCTGCGAATAGAGTTATCGGTAAGATCATCAAGTGTAAGCATTTGATGATATTTTTTGGCCATCTCATAAGAAGTAAAATCACATTTTTGATGAGTTGAGAGGCGAACAAATCCTTCCAGGTCATTGCGATAATTTTTAATGGTGTTGATTTCTTTATGTGCTTCTCGCAGCGAATTTAAAAAGGCCTCAACGTATTTTTCTAACTGGTCTTGCTGGTCTTGATTCATTTTTTAGGTTCCATAGTGAATTGAAACAGTAGCATTCCTATCACCATAAAGAGCAAAAAAAGAAGAATATCTTTATTAAAGGTGAAGAAGTTTGCAATGGCGGGACCTGGGCAGAGTCCGCCGAGTCCCCAGCCAATGCCAAAGAGAGCTGATCCTAAGATCAATTTCATGTCGACATTTTTCTTGAGGGGAAGAGAGAATTTTTCAGAGAAAAGAGGGGTCGCTCTTCCCAGTATGAGGCGAAAAAAGATGATGTTGATAAAAACAGCAGAGAGCATGACAAAAAGAAGGGAGGGGTCCCAATCTCTTGTGATATCGAGAAAAGAGAGAACTTTATAAGGATTCATCATTTGAGAGACTCCTAGGCCTAGAGCAAAGAGAAATCCAGTAGCAAAAGAGATAAAAATATTTTTTTTCATAAAAGAAACCTTTAAATAAAATACTTTGTCATCATACCTGTGAGGATGAAGATAAAGACAGAGACAATAGATCTTATAGATAATCTGGCCATGCCGCAGACTCCATGCCCACTAGTGCAGCCACTACCAAGCCGGGTGCCAAATCCCACCAGAAGGCCGGCCGTCATCATTAAAAGAGGTGATGAAGAGAAGTCTTTGGCCGTAAATTGAGGGAAAAAGGAGATCATGACTCCGCCGCCGCAGAGAAGTCCTAAGAGGAAGGAGATCCTCCAGGATCTCTCTAGGCCCTTAGCGGGAAAAATACCGCCTATAATACCGCTTACACCTAGGATCTTGCCTAAATAAAAAAGAAGGGCACTTGAAGAGAGGCCAATGAGGAGGCCTCCAAGAATAGGGGAGAGGAAATCGTCGTTCATGGGAAGTCCTTTGATAATCTTTCTTGAAAAGGGCGACGCAGTAGGTATACTGCGAAAAGTTTCTATAAGATCTATTGTCTCTGTCTTTATCTTCAT
>CALDHR010000244.1 GCA_937898585.1 uncultured Oligoflexia bacterium | reverse complement strand
TTGTACTATTCTTGATAAGAAATAAAAGAGTTCAAATAAAAAAACATAAGAATACAATAAAAAACAAAGGCCACCTTTTCTTCATTTTCATCTCCACTGGCGAACAAATTCTTCTCGATTTAAATATTTCTCACCTGCGTAAGATGTTTCCATTAAATCTAAAAGAAACATTTTTAATGAAAAACCTGAATCAAATAAATAACGCCGACTCAACCAAGACGCGACTCCTGCTATTCGAGGAGAGGCAAAAGAAGTTCCCTTTCTTCCTTTCACATCAACATCTGCAAAGACATCCACATAGTCTCTGCCATAATCACTCAAGCTCCAGCGATAATTTCCCTCATATCCTCCTACGATTATTTTATTTTCCAATTCTAAGTTTTGAGGACAACGCAACACAGGATTTTCTTTTCCTTCATTGCCCGCTCCCATCACAAAAAGAGTTTGGGGATTGTCTTTTATTATTTTATAAAGCGGTGTTTGCTCACACATCTTCTGTCTATAACTTTGAAAAAAACTAAAATTTGCAACTTTAACATTTTCATCATTAATAAGATTATGAATTCCACCTTCTTCACTAAGACAAAAATCTAAGGGGACAGGGATAATGATACTTTCTGTATCAAATTCTCTAAAGGCCCTAATGACGTCGTTGCCGTGATTATTCGTTTGCAAGCATAGGCCAATTCTTCCCATACAACTGGCCGTCAAAAGAGATGTTTTCTGTTTATCACTCCAATTATTGATAAAAGAAAGAGATGATTGATTCTCAAATAAAAGAAGATCCCCATAGTTAAAATGATCACAGACAAGCACAACGTTCTTTTTTTTTCTCTCTCTTTTTTGATATTTATCAAAAGAAGAGAAATCTTTATTGATATCTTTTTCAAATCTCTTTAATAAAAATGATTCTCCTCTTCCTTTTAAAGTAAATTGATTTTCTCCAATAATTTTTCTCCCTTGAAGATTTACTTTTGAAAAGAGAGACCACTTTAAAGACGCTTTTTCATCAAAGAAGTGCCATTCCATATCGGTGTTAAGATGATTCGTTTTTTTCAGCAACCTCTCAATGATCACTCCATGAATAAAACGAACAGTTAACTCCATTTTTCTTTCTTTATTTTTCAACTGATAAAGACAAGTCATTCGGCAGTCGCCACTTGCTGTCCAAAGACCAACAGACTGCTCGAGAGGAAAAGAAACAAACACATCCTTGGCCCATAAAAGATCATCTGACATCTCATGTTGGGCATGATTTTCCTCCGCAAAAAAATGAAGATTAACTATTTCATTAGTGACAAAGAAAATATCAAAAAAAGTTAAGCTCGATGATCCATGTTTAATTTTATTTTCGTTGGCCTTTCCCCAGTGGTAGGAGAAACGAATATTGGGTTTTTCAAGAACAGGAAAACTTGTAAGAATTTTTAAAATTCGCTCTCTTCCCTCCTTGGTTTTATAAAGATTTAAAAATTCTCTCGTCTCTTCTCTATTTTCTGTTAAAAGATCAATTTCCGTATAACCAATATTACTGGAAAACTTAAAACACTTTTCATCTTGATTTGTTTCACATTCAGGAAGAAGCGTATAAAGTCGATTATTCTCCGCACACATTCCTCCTTCTTGAAGAATGAATGTTTGTCCTTCTGGACAATTACATTTTAAATGTGATTCATCAAAATATCCCCCACTTGTCTCTTCACAAGTCTTACGCAATCCCTCAATTCCCAATTCTTCGGTGAAAGGAATAAACTTATAATGACGATAAGAATAAGGGGAGAGAGGAGGTGGCGGTGATGATAAATCTTCTCTTTTTTCACCATGGCAAGAAACTGTCAGCAAAAGAATTATTATCTTCATCATCCATGGAAACATATGCTCTCCCCCTTTTTCTCTTTACAGACTACAGCATAGAAACATCGAGTGAGTCTCTCATTAACTGTCGATTAAGATAAACAACACCATCGTTTTGATAAAAACTACTTCCCATCAACAATCCCTCGGCCACCACTAAATGAGAATTTAAATTCTCTGTTTGAGGTTTAACATTGTAAACTTTTCCAAAATAATCGTATTTCCTCAAAGAAGTAATTCTCTCTATTCCCCCTTCTTTTGATAAAAGATGATCCTCTCCTACTTTTAGGTCTGATGCTTCTTTCAAATAACCTGCTGACGTTAAAAGAGGATGATTGGTCGTCACATGTGCTACTTTTCCACTTTCTGTTTTTATTTCCATCATCACTTGATTGGCAGGCATGATATCTTTTGAATAGCTAGCAACAGGAGCAGAGACATAAGAGAGGTTATCGAGAGTCGATTCAGGTGATACCACCATAATCTCTCTAAGATTATTTTTCTGTGCATCAAAAATTCTCACTTCCCCTATGCTGAAGAGAATTTTCTGTGTAGGAAGATAGCAAGAAGATGTGCAAAGGACTAGTCGTGGCGTATGGGCCGGAGGATTCACACAAGGTGCATTTTCATCAAAAGGAGCAATCCAGCTTCCTTTCGCGTCGGCCGTTACATACGTGTTATAAATAGGGCGTGGTTTTACAACACCGTTTTCATCATGTAAGTAAAAATCAACTTGACGGGCCGAAATTAAATTACATTTTTTTGACCACTTTAAACGACCAATGGCCTGTTCAGGCGATAGACTATCATGTGCACATCGCTGATCGAGGATAGCGGCCTCACTGGCCATCAATTTTCCTGCTAATAGCATTACCCATAAAAATTTCATTTTTCCTCTCCTTTTTTATCTTTTCTTTTATTTCACATTGAGCTGCAAGGAACATATCCTGCAACCCCCTGTTTGGGTTGATGGATATTTCTAAAAATAGGAACATAGTTACTTTCCACCATGGCCATGTATTCTCGTTTATCGATAATATTTTCTCTCATGGCCAGATAGCGAAGATCTTCACATTTTTTATTCTCTTCTCCATGATCATTATTTTCACTTTCTGCTATAGGGACACCTTGAATCTCCAACAAAGAAAGATCGTATTGGTTCAAGGAATCAAATTCTTTTTTGGCCTTCTCAAGGCATTTTTCATTCATATTCACCTGGCAAAACTTAGAGAGATGAAAAATATTTCTTGCATTATCACTGGCCATCTCTTTGATTTTTTTAACTTTTTCTTGCTGCTCGCTTGTCAACTCCGAGGCGTAATAGCGCAAAAGTTTGCGTGCTCGTTCTTGATGAGAGATAGATTCATTATATATTTTACTCATCTCTTCACGAAGGTGATTAATTTCAAGATAGAACAGTTCATCAATGCTTTCTCTATGAAACTCACTAAAACCTGCATCTTCATAGGGCGTTGTAATATAAGAGATGATATTAAAATCATCTGTCTTGTTAAACTGCGAAGGAAAATCTTTTTTGGCGTACTTCACAATTTCTACAAAAGAATTAAAACAAGGTTGCGGATTTTCTAAAGTACATTGAATAATATTTTCCGGTATCGTACTGGCCAGCAAAAGAGGATTTCCTCCCTTCTGGATGGCATTAACGCTAATTTTCACGCTTTTCTTTTCATCAATAGAGAGTTTATTTAATTCTCCCTCCACATCTACAATGGAGATAATTTCACCAACTTTAACTTTAAGTCTTCCACCAATCTCTTTTTTTTCTTTTTTATTGCGAAATTCTAGTTTTAAATTAACGCTAAGATGGCCTCCATAGCGAATTTTGCTCACAAACTCATGGCCACAATAATCAGTAATGTTTTCCAAAGGTATTTTAGGATTTATTTTTAAAGAGTTGAGCTTCATCCCTTTAGATTTGGGGTTGATGCTGTAACTAAAAAGATAACTTGTTGAAAATTCATCAGCGGCCATCTCTCTAGCGTAGCTTGCATTGGCGGAGGCCCGCACAACACCAAAGTCAACGTCAGCACTTAGACGACCACTGAGGCGATCGAGGACAACAGAATATTCCGGACTTATATCCAATTGATAGCTTCCACTGCTATTTCCCACGAGAATTTCCACCGCATCTTCTTTTTCTGGAAGAAGACACTGGAAGAATTTTGCTTTCATTTTAAATTTGTCGTAGGCAGAGCCTAGGAAGATAGGGGGATCTGATTCACTAAAAGGAACTTCTGTTTTTAACTCCATACTCACGAGATTTTGAGCAAAGACAGATAGAGCAATCATCATCATCATTTTTTTCATAAAACCTCCCGCTAGCATTGTAAGGAGGTAAAAGGATGAAGGCATTTATTTTTTTCTTTTTTTTCACTTTTGATTTTTTTCTAAAAATCAATGGATAAATCAACTTGATTTTTTCCTTGTCTCAACCTATCTAGGTTGCTTCAAAGGACTTTTTCTATGCTTAAAATTCTTCTTCTTTTTCTCTCTTTTTCTTTTTATTCTCACCACCTGGTGGCCAATGACTCTTATGCTCAAACTTTCTTTAGAGAATTTATGAAACGACATAGTGATACAAAAGAAATATGGAAAGAAAATGGCGTGCCTCAACTTAAAGATTCTACCCATTGGTTTTTTTCTCGAGATCAATTTAGAGATTATCTCATCTCCAAAATACTTGTCTTTAAAAGACTCACTGAAATTGTCAAAGACCATCCAGACTTATGGAATTTAATGAAACAAGAGGAGCTGCTCCAATCTCATGAAGAAGCACTTCAGCTCAATTTTCCCGAAATTAACCTTCAACGAATTTATGAAAATCGCAACAAAGTCCATACTCTTATTGGACGCCCTCTTGCACAAAGTGTTGCTGATCAAGTAGAGCATTTAGAAGAAATAAAGGATCATCCCACTCGCCTTCTTAAAATGATTTTTGCCCATGCTTACGGTCAAGAGTTTGGCGCTAATACTTTTTTTAGACGTGCTCAGAGACTTTACCCCGAGATGAATTTTTCTCGTCTTTATCGATACCGTCTTGATCTTCAAGATGTACAAAATCTACAAAACAATTATTTTTCTATTCATGGTGATGGTAAAGGCGAAGAAGATATTTATCGCATTTTTCATGGAACAATTGGAAGTATCTCTATTCTTCATCAAGAAAATCTGCCCAGCTCTTTTCAAGAGAGTTTTTCTTCTCTTGCAAGCTTACTTGATTCCTTCTTTTCATCGTCTCATTATTGTTCCTAAATTGTCTGCGCAAAAAATAACTTCCATTTACAAAAAATCTTATAAAAAAATTAAATCTCCCACTACTCGCAACTTGTACTAGGCAGACTTCCTATCTCCTTCATCTTTTCTATAAGATCGACAATTGTAGATTCTCGAATACTTCCTTTGTTAATTAAGTGCAATTTATACTGTTCATAAATCTTTTGTAGCATATCTCTCTGATGATCTGATTGATTTTTGAGATCCTTCTCATCAACTCCTTGAGCATCAAGAATATCAATATTTTCCTGCATTTTCTTAATTAAAAAAAGTGCACAGATTGAACCTGCTCTTGTTTCATTAAGAAGATAATTATCGCTTTGAGCAGACATAACGTTCATATCCTTCATCATCGCCTCCTGTGATTTTTCCGAATCGCTAACTAAACCGAAGCGGGGATGAAAATACTCTCCTCCTCCAAACATGTTATGATCAGCAGTCATCCCATCATTAATGAGCATGCATCCTCTTACAGTGTTAAGATCATCTTGATCAAAATCCAAGGTGTAGAGAAAAAAGGGATTTTCACCTTTAAGTGCTTCCATATAATATGAAAATGTACAGGAAGAATTATCAGCACCTGCATCGCCCAAAATCCCCCCCAGTAAATCATTGGCAAAAGAAAGTCCATAGATCTCTGATGCAAACTTCTGATGACCTAGGCCCAAATGGCTCAAAATTTTCTTGTCTTTTATATTTTCCATCACAAAAAAAGTTTCTTCTATTGTAAGTGAATCACGACCTTCCTCCATGATTTTTTCATACAGTTTTTTTAGCTCTTCTTTTTTCATAAAAGATGTTTTGTCTAAAAACTCACGATCAATGGCAGAACCTCTAATATTTAAAGGCATATCAATAATTCTATCTTCTGTATTAAATGGTATTCCACTAGTGTGACGATAATATGAAGTTTTTCCTTCCCTGAAATTATTAATTTCTTTCTCCAATAAACGATCTACTGTTCTTTTATATTTAGGATCGTTTAACTCATCGATTATTTTTTTAGCATTTACAAGTGCTATATTTTTTTCAGGAATAGAACTTATTTTAGAAACGACAGTTGCTTCTTTTAAGATAAAAGAAGAGACGTTCTCTGGGTCACTTCCATCCAATCCTTCGAATTTATTGGCCATAGAAAAGTATAAATCTCTACTACTTACTTTTCCTTTAAGATAGGCCTCTTCATGCTCTTTTTCTGCTTTATTTCCTTCAAAAAAATTATCAGTTTTTTTCCAACTATCAGTAATGGATTTACCACTTGAATCATTATAAGTTTCATGCTTCGAGAGAATTTCCGCCGTTACGGCAACTTGGTAGGCAAAGTTTGGAACAAACTTATACCTAAGTTTCTCCAGATTCATCTCTTTAAGTTTATTTTCAATATTTTTCAAATCAGGAATAATTGACCCATTAAGAATGTCGTAAACTTTTTCTTTTTGATTATTATCAAGGTTGAGTTCATCGAGATTATCAACAACTAAAATGGCCTGAGCAATAGAGAACCAAAGTAATGCAGTAAAAAAAACTATCATACTAAAAATTTTAGACATCTTTCAACTCCTTCTCTTTTTTCAATTATAAATCAGATTTTTACAACTAAAGATGATTTTTCTTCAAAAAAGATATATAGCGCCGTCCAACTATTCAAAAATGAGAAATCTGTAAAAGGAATAAAAAAAATCAGATAATGCAATATACTTATCTGTCTCACAGGAAGATCCTTATCTTATTGTTAATACTACTTTAGTAAAATGGAGTTCATTAATATGAAAATTTCTTACGATAAAGAGGCCGATGTATTAACTATCATCTTAAAAAATGGACATATTGTAAAAGATATCATGCTCAGCGAAAACACCTTTGCAGGATACTCAAATAAATCAGAGAGAACCATTTTGCAATGGATTGAAAGTGGGAACAAAAAATCATCTTGATGCTTCGTTATTAGAAGATATTGCTTCATAACTTAACAAATAAAAAAAGACCTAGCGAAGAGAATACTCTATATAAAAACCACACAGAGCATTCTCTTAAATTTTTTAATTTTTACTATCATCACATTTTGGTTCCAAGAATGATCCTATTCCACCTAAATCTAGTTTCGATACATTTTTTCCTGCATCAGGGGAATGGTTTCGCTGTGGCATAGCTATACCATGAAGCTTATTCCAGTATTTCGTAAAACGATTAAGCACATCTTGTGTCAAAACAGCACTCATCAAAAGATCCCAGCTCCCTTTATTTTCTTCAGTCATATTTTTTAAAGCACCTACTTTTATGGCATAGGCAAGAGCAAAACTTTGAACAACTCCCACAAGCTCATTGTCTCTATTACTTAAATTTGGATTCTTTAAAGACCCATCATCTTTTACTTCACTATATTCACGTGCCCCACCCTTGGTCTCATTTCTCTTTTTTCGATCAAGAGCACCGGCCACCATTTCAGAAATAACTAAATAATCTTTAGTATTCTCTGCAAGAAGAAACCTATCTTTAAATCCTCTTAAATCTTCTAATTGGTTTCGTTCCATATTTGGATCTGCCACTTTCCCTTGAGGTAATCTTCCTTTTAAAACAAGATTAGAATAAATAGCTGTTTGACTAAAGATTGCATCGCCCAATTTCTCTATTAATTCATCTCTTTGCTCTCGACTAGGATTATCTCCAACTGTCTTCTCCCAATAGCGATAATCATTTAAGTAATCTTCACCTACCAACTCCTTCATCTTTGTTAAAGAGTATAATGAATTTCTCATTTTTGAGGCGACTTCTTTTTTCTTTATTTCTGCCAACTCACCACTCTTTTCTCTCGCAGCATTGCTCATGCTTTTTTTCTGAAATGCATATATCAATGTATGTTTCTGTTTTTCTTTTAATCGCTCAAGACTTGCTTCTTTTTCTTTCAGAGAATTCATGGCCTCACTTCTCTTCGCAAATAAATCAGGTGTATCTTTTTCAAATATTACACCGGAGGAATTTTCTTCTTCTGTAATCTTAAGATTCGTCATAAAAGATGGGTAGTAATCAGGAAGTGTAAGTTTTCTTGCCTCTTTTTTTTCTCCTGCCATAAGAGAGAAACCCAAGAGGGTTAAAATAAAAATTGTTTTCTTCATAGTGAATCCTTTTAACTGTTTTTTGATTTTTATTATTACATTAAAAAAAAAACAACAACACGCGTCACCAGAAACACAATTTTTTTTATTTAAAAAAACTTTTCTAAATTGTCTGCGCAAAAGATTGCACATAAGGCCTCATATCCTCGCGCCCTTTTCTCTTGCGCAAAAGATAATCCGTCAGCTGATCATCATCAATTTTTCCAATACGAAAATAGCGCGAGTCGGGATGAGAAAAATACAATCCTGAAACAGAGGCCCCTGGATACATGGCAAAATTCTCTGTTAGCGACACACCAATCTTTTTCTCCACATTGAGGATCTTCCACAACGTCTCTTTTTCTGTGTGATCAGGACAGGCCGGATAGCCCGGTGCCGGACGAATCCCGCGATAGCGCTCGCGAATAAGATCCTCCTTACTCAAATCCTCTTCTTGCCCGTAACCCCAAAAATTTCGCACTTTTGCATGCATCATCTCGGCCAACCCCTCCGCCAAACGATCGGCAATGGCCTTCACCATAATACAAGAGTAATCATCGAGTTTTTGCTTATAATCTTCCGCCAAATCTTCAATCTCTTTTCCCGACGTCACACAAAAGGCCCCTACATAATCATTCTTTTTTGCCTCGCTCGGCGCAATGAAATCACTCAAAGAATAACAATAATCGCGCGTATCACTTCTATCCTGCTGGCGCAAAAAGTGCAGCGTCTCTTTCTCTTCGCCTTTCTCATTTAAGAGCACCACATCTTCTCCCACTCTCTCACAAGGAAAAAGACCAACAACTGCTTTCATCTTTAAATATTTAGGATTCTCTTTTAAAAAGACAATCATCTTCTGTGCATCATTATAAAGATCCGTTGCCACCTTTCCATATTTTTCACTTTTGAGAATTTGCGGGAAATTCCCCTTTACATCCCAGCTCCAAAAAAAAGGCGACCAGTCTACATAAGAGAGAACTTCATCTAAGGAAAAATCATCAAAAACTTTTACCCCCGTGAAGGCCGGAACTGGTGGCGCATACTCACTCCAATTAAATTTGAAAGCTTTTTTCTTTGCCTCTTCAAAAGAATAAAAAGAAGTCTCATTCTTCTTCGAATAAAAATAATCACAAACCTCTCTTTGATCTTTTTTAATTTCTGCAACAAACTGCTCTCGCCCCTCTTCACTTAAAAGTCCTGAGCAAACATTTACAACAAGTGATGCATCGGCCACATGACAAACAACTCCATCGGGATAGTGATGCGCCATTTTTACCGCCGTATGGGTTCGACTCGTAGTGGCCCCTCCAATTAAAACAGGCAGCCCTATCTTTAATTTTTGAAACTCTTTTAAATTAAAAATCATCTCTTCAAGAGACGGCGTAATTAAACCACTTAATCCAATAAACTGGGCCTTATGAACTTTTGCCGCCTCCACAATTTTATCCACCGTACACATCACCCCTAAATCAATGACCTTAATGCCGTTGCAACCCAAAACCACCGAGACAATATTTTTTCCAATATCGTGCACATCGCCCTTTACTGTGGCAATAACAAAAACCGTCTCATTTTGATCTTGTTGAGCTTCTTCTTTTTCCTTTTCCATCATAGGCGTCAAATACCCCACTGCTTTTTTCATCACACGGGCACTCTTTACCACCTGAGGCAAAAACATCTTTCCTTCACCAAAAAGAACACCCACCACTTTCATGGCATCCATCAAAGGCCCTTCAATAACAAGCAGCGGCCTCTTTAACTCTTCAAGTGCCTCTTTGGTATCCTCTACAATATATTGATCAATTCCTTTAACTAAAGCATGCTTGAAGCGATCACCAAGGGGAAGTAATCTCCAATCATCTACTTTCTTTTCAACTTTTATTCCTAGATTGCCTTCTTTTTCTTCTTTTTTCTTGCGAGCAATTTCTTCGGCAAAACTAATAAGATCTTCTGTGGCATCAGGATGACGAACAAAGTAAATATCTTCAATTTTCTTTTTGAGCTCTTCGTCAATATCATCGTAGACACTCATCATTCCCGAATTGACAATCCCCATATCAAGGCCGGCC
>CALDHR010000243.1 GCA_937898585.1 uncultured Oligoflexia bacterium | reverse complement strand
GAGTTTATTGCTAATTATCAAGACTCTTTTTATTTGCCGAGAGTCTATTATATTTTAGCAAAGAGTAAAATAAAATTACAAAAAAGAGATGACGGGATTCAGATCTTAGAAGAGTTGGTGGCGAAGGAATCAACGCCAGCTTATCTCAAGGATCTTGGTCGGGCCGAACTTTCATCTTTAACCATTAAAGATAAACTTTTATAAATTTGACAGGAGGTCAGATGAATCCTTTGAACTTTCTTACTCACGAAGAGTTAATTGAAAAAAAATTTTTTGGGATGGATCAAAAAATCCTTAAGGCCGTGGATCATGCACAAAATTTAGGGCTTTCAAAGGCCCCTGTTTTAGTTAACGGAGAAATTGGATCAGGGAAGAAAACCATCTGTTCTTTTATCCATCAGCAATCAATAAGAAAGGAAAGACCTCTTATTTTAGTAGATTGTCAGGCCAAAGATATTGAGCATCAGCTTTTAGGTCATCGCGATGAAGAAACACAGCGATTTCATCGAGGGGCCTTAGAGGAAGGTCATGGAGGAAGTGTTATTCTTGAAAATATAGATGCACTAGGTGAAGAGTTTCAAAAGAAAATATGTAAAATTTTAGGTGAATTATCAGATTATGATTTAGATGTAAGAATTTTTGCAACAACTACAAAAAATCTCTCTAAGCTTGTGGCCGCAGGTCGTTTTTCACGGGCCCTCTTTATGTTTATTTCTACGAACACGATTACTCTTCCTCCTCTTCGCGAAAGAAAAGATGATATTCGCTATCTCATGAATCTTTTTTTAAGTAACTTTGTCACAAAATCAAATTTAAATATTATCGATTTTGATGAAGTTTCCATTGATAAAATGATGAATTTTTATTGGACACATAATCTCTCAGAATTAAAATCTGTTATTGAGACTTCTTGTGAGAAAGCAACAGGTGAATATATCACTTCTGATATTTTAACCTTGGGAGAAAGAAAAATTTTAGGCCTTGGCATTGATAATGATGAAGATGGAGTTAAGTTAATGTCCTTAAAAGAAGCAGAGAGACTTCTCATTAAAAAGGCGCTTATTCATACATCTGAAAATAGAACTCAGGCAGCAAAAATTTTGGGAGTTTCTATTAGAACACTTCGCAATAAAATTAATGAATATAGAAATGATGGGACAAATTATTTTGTAAATTTAAGGTAGTTTTTTTATGGAAGATACCACCATACAAACGCTAGCAAGCGCATTAAATTTTCGTCAGCTTCGGCAAGATGTCATTAGTGCGAACGTTGCTAACGCTGAGACACCTGGATACAAAAGCAAGGTACTTGAATTTGAAGAGGCCCTTGCGCGTGCCATTGATATTGATGGATTAGAGTCTATGAAAGCAGACGATAAACGTCATTTTAAAATGGGATCAGGCGGTTTTGCCATGCTTGAACCCTCTATTTATGAGGACCCGAACGGTATTTCAAGTCCTGATGGCAATACCGTTGATCGTGATCAAGAAATGGCCAAAATGGCAGAGAATAAAATTCTCTACGATGCTTCCGTTCAGCTTCTCAATAAAAAACTGGCCATGCTTCGCCAAGTTTTAAGTGACCAAAGGTAGGTAGATTGTGGATTTCATGACAGGAATGAGTGTTAGTGCTTCAGGTCTTGCGGCCAATAGAAAAAGGATGGCGGCCATTTCATCAAATATCGCCAATGCACAAACAACGAGAACTCCCGAAGGAGGACCTTACCGAAAAAAAGAAGTTGTCTTTGGTGCAGAGCCAGCGCGCGAATATTTTTCCGATATTTTAGAAGGAGAAATGGGAGAGAATATTAAAAAAGTTCATGCCATGGAAATTGTCTCTACCAATAAACCACCTATTTTAAAATATGAACCCAATCATCCTGATGCCAACGATGAAGGCTATGTGGCCTATCCCAATATCAATCTCACAGAGGAGATGGCCGAGATGATTTCAGCTTCACGGAGCTATGAAGCAAATATTTCGGCCTTAAATACATCAAAAAGTATGGCCATGAAGGCATTAGAGATAGGACGTTAAAAAAAGGAGTAAGGGATGATTCAAAACATTGGGCAAAATGAAAAGACATTGAAAAGTTATAATGCTGAGAATTGGGCCAAAGAGATGAATTTAAAAGATTCATCTATGGATCCAGATAAAGTAGCACAAGATCTAGGAAGCACTTATGCGACATTTGGAGAATTTTTAGCAAGTTCTGTTTTAAAAGTTAATAAAATGCAAGAAGATGCAGATTTTGCCATGCAAGAGCTTGCGACAGGAAAAAGTAAAAATATTCATGAGACAATGCTTAAAGTAGAACAGGCCGATTTGGCCTTTCGATCATTGTCACAGATTAAAAATAAAGTAGTGGATGCGTATAGAGAAATTATGCGTATGCAGGTTTAATACTTTTTATTCTTTAATATAATTTGCGGGAGGTTCTCATGGAAGAGAATATTGTTGGTAAAATTCTCTATCAGCTTAGGACATTTTTTGATGGACTGGAGACCTCTCGCAAAGTTGGACTTGTTGCCATCTTGGCCGTCGCTATTTTTGCAGGAACAGGGATTTTATCTTGGGCAGCAAAAACGCGTTATAAAGTTCTTTATACAGATTTAAATCGTGAAGATTCAACGACAATTGCGCGACTTCTTGAAGAGAAAAATGTTAGCTATGCTCTTTCTGAAGATGGAAAAACAATTAGTATCCCTGAGGAGAAAGTTGAAATTTGGCGACTAGAACTTGCTAAGAAAGGGGTGACCTTTTCCGGAACAGTTGGTTATGAAATTTTTGACAAACAATCTTTTGGGACAACGAGTTTTGTTCAGAAAGTAAATAAGAAAAGGGCCCTTGAAGGCGAAGTGATGAAAACTATTCGCTTCATGAAAGGAGTCAAGCGCGTAAGAGTGCATCTTTCAATTCCCGATTCAAACCCTTTTGTAAAAGAAAAAAAATCACCCACAGCATCAGTTGTCTTAGAGCTAGATGCAGGTGTTGTATTAACAGCTGAAGAAGTTCGCGGGATTGGTCATTTAGTATCTTCTTCTGTGGAAGGTATGAGACCTCGTGATGTGGTGATTATAGATTCAAGAGGGCAAAAATTATCAGAAAATCTCAGTGATGATTTGGCCATTGAGACATCAAATAAACTCAATCTTGAAAGAAAAATGGAGCATAAGCTAGAGAGTCAAATTGAAGAAATTTTACAAAAAGTTATTGGAGAGGGAAAAGTTGTCGCTAAAGTTTCTGTAAAAATGGATTATCGCTCATCTCATACAACAGAGACGAGTTACGACAGTGAAAATCCTGCAGTTCTTTCAGAAGTAAGTAATTCTCAAAAGCTTCTGGGAACACGACCAGGCCCTCAAGGAATTCCAGGAGCGAGAAGTAACCTTCCTGGCGAGGCGCCTCTTCCGGGAGTACCTGAGACTAAAAGTGATGTAGACAAAAAAATCATCAGCAAAAATTATAATATCCCCACGAAGGTAACAAAAACGATTGCTCCGACAGCAATTATTCAACATGTTAGTGCTGCCGTGATGATTGACGGAAAACAAATTCCTGTTCTTGATGCTGATGGAAAACCTGTTCTTGATAGCAATAATTTTCCTGTGACAAAATATGCACCTTGGACAGAAGAAGAGATTAATAACTTTAATGACATTGTTGGAAGCTCTATTGGATTAGACACTACTCGTGGTGACAAGATTATTATCCATAATATGGAATTTGTGAAAGAAGATTTAACCATCGCTGATGAAATTCTTCGCCGTAAAGAAAAACAAGAAATGATAAAAAATATCGTCAAGTATTTGGCCATCGGTATCTTGATGATTTTGTTTTTCCTTGTAGTGGTTCGTCCCTTTATTCATTGGATTACAGAAAATACAATGGAATCAGTGGAGGATTTTCTTCCCAAAACCATTGAAGAGTTAGAAAAAATTCAGGGTGATCAAAAATTACCAGGCCTAGAGGACGCTCTTCCGCAAATTGAAGAAAAACTTAATCCTGAGAAGATTGAAGGAAATATGTTGAAAGAAAAAATCATTACATTAGTGGAAGAAAATCCTGCAAAAGCGGCCCAAGTAGTTCATACTTTTATTCATATGGTTGATGGACAAAAAGATATTGCGTAAAAGAGAGGAAAGGAGTTTTAATATATGAGTGATCCAAAAATGGAGCCAGAAGTAGAATATCAGCTTCTGACAGGACAGGATAAAGCAGCGATCTTACTCAGTACTCTTGGAATGTCCACGACGCAACTTATTTTCAAACATTTAAAAGATAATGATGTTAAGAGAATGATTAATGCCATGACCAATGTGAAGAAGGCCTCTATTTGGATGGTGAAAAAAGTTTTGGAAGAATTTTACTCGGCCTTAAATGAAGATAGTGAATTACTCTTTGCTGAAAATAAAGGACGAAATTTTATTCTCTCTACTCTTGGAGAAGATAGAGCAAAACAACTTCTTGGGCAGATTGTGGAAGTAGGAGGGGCCAATACACTTGAGTCTCTTGAGCTTGTTGATACAAGAACTCTAGCAAACTTTCTTATTAACGAGCATCCTCAAACCATTGCTCTCATCATGGCCCATCTCGATACAGATAAAAAAGTGGATGTTTTAAAACGTCTTCCTGAAAGTCTGCAGGCAGAAGTTGTCTTGCGTGTGGCCAATCTTGATTATGTTTCTCCTGAACTTATTGCACAGCTTGATGATGTTCTTAAAACTGAGCTTTCAACTCTTGGCTCTATTGATACGAATCAGCTGGGAGGGGTTCCACCTATCGCCGATATGCTCAATATGATGGACAAGAATACAGAGAAAAATGTCATGTCACGCGTAGAAGAAAAAGATCCCGAACTTGCCGATGAAATTAGAAAACTCATGTTTGTCTTTGAAGATATTGTTTTTGTGGATGATCGCGGTATTCAAAATATTATGAAAGAAGTTGATAGCAAGGTCTTGGTGATTGCTCTCAAAACAGCACCTGACGCGGTGAGAATGAAGCTTTTTGCCAATATGTCTAATCGAGCAGCTCAACTTCTCAAAGAAGATCTCGATGCTCTAGGGCCAACAAAGCTCTCTGATGTAGATAAAGCACAAGCAGAAATTGTGGCCAAATGTAAAGATCTTGAAGCTCAAGGAAAAGTTATTATTTCTAGAGGTGGTGAAGGTGAAGATACTCTAGTGTAATAAATGAGGAGTGGCATGATTTTTAAAAATGAAGAAGAAAAAGTTGTCTTTGAACTCAATGATTATGTTTTTGAAGAACTAAGCGAAGGGGACCTTACAGGAGACGTAAAATCTTATAGCTATTCTTCTTTTAGTGAAAAGTTCTCTGGTGAAAAAGAAGGAAAACAAAAAATAATTAAGGCCGAGCGTGAAGAAGCAAAAAAAACAGGAATCCAGCTTTCTCCTGTTATTCTTCAATATCGTGGTCTTGATGAGCAAAAGAAAAAAGAAGAAAATAAAAATATTGATGTTCTTGTGAGCATGAAATTAGAAGAGGTGAGAGAACAGGCCTATAAAGAG
>CALDHR010000242.1 GCA_937898585.1 uncultured Oligoflexia bacterium | reverse complement strand
CGGATTAATTTCAATAATTTCCGTGGCCATGCGCTGTAAGAAGAGGCGATCGTGGGTAATGGTAATACTGGCAAAAGAAGAATTTTATAAATAGTTTTCAAGAAATAAAATCCCCTCTAAATCCAGATGGTTAGTAGGCTCATCTAGTAAGAAGAGGTCGGGTTTTGTTTGAAGTTCGCGGATAATGGCCAATCTCTTTTTCCATCCCCCCGAGAGACTTGAGACTTTTGTCTCATAGGTTCGCTCGTTACTGAGAAGCTGAAACTGATCAATGAGTACTTCTGCTCGGTGCATCTCTTCCCAATCATAAGGATCGTGACTTTTTTCAAGAGTGGCCGACATGATGGTGGCCTCTTCGTCAAAAGTGGGAAGCTGAGGAAGATAACTGATGTTGAGGTTTTTCTGCTTCACCACTTCACCGCTATCGGCCGTTATTTCGCCGGCGAGAATTTTTAATAAAGTAGATTTTCCCGCACCGTTGGGACCAATCATCCCAATGACAGAATTCTTCGAGACGCCAAAAGAGAGATTGCTAAAGAGATGTTTATAACCCAGTGCTTTGCTGACTTGAAAAGCGTTAATCAATAGACTCACAAAATAACCTTTATCGTGAAAAGAGACTTCTTCCAGCAGAGAACTTAACCGTTTTAGCGCAAAATAGCTCGCCTAAAAAAAAGCTAGCATAAAGAAGAATTTCATCTTAAGTAAACAGACACCGTTTTGACTCACAGCAAAAACAAGGAGGTTTTGTGAAAAGATATCTTCTGCCTCGCGCGCTCTTTTTCTCGTTCTTTCTGTCCTTCAATATTTTTTCTTTTGATTCAGCTTCCCTTGTAACGCTCTTTCAGTGTTCTAAAAAAGAGCTCTCAAAAAGCGAACTCTTCATGGATTCCCCTGAGTGCCTCGAAGCGGCCTTCTTTGTGGAAAAAAACCTCGAAGAAATGATTCAACTCTCTTTGCACGAAAACTTCATCTCCCCTAAAAAAGAGGCCCTTCTGCTTTCTTATCTATGGGGAATTATTCACTATAATAAAGGAAAAGAACTTCTCCATCTTCAGGCGGTTTTTACATCACCCGAACTATCTCTTGCCTTTTTCTATCTCAAAAGAAAAAAAAATGATTTCATCTTGCCTCTTAAAGAGGCCAAAGATATTTACCAGACCCTCTATACAAAAAAATTCTTCTCTTCCTTCCACCCTGGAAAACAAAAGGCCCTTGAATGGCTCGCTCAATTTATTGTTGTCCAAGAATTTAAGGAGCTCATTGAAGCAACAGAACTCAAGGAGATCAAAGAAAAAATAACTTTGCTCCTTAAAGATCTAGAAACTCATCAATACCCTAAGACTTCTCTTGTTTCTGCCTACGTAGAACTTATGGGCCAATATCCTCCCATGATGGCCGATTCTTTTGCCCTTAATCCCAAGCAAAATGAATCCTCCTTTTTGCAATTAATGCAAGACAATGAGACTCCTGAAGAATTTCTATTCTCTCTTTCGGGTAAACTTCAGGCCGTTCAATGGGCCAGTTTTTCGCCTATTTCTGCCGCCTATGCGCCTCTCGGCAGCGTTATTAAACAGAACTGGGGGCATCCTACTGAGGCCAAAATAGGTTATGACTTTGGAACAAGGTACTTTCCCTCTCAGGAAGAAAACATTCAACTTTTAAACCCTCATTCAACAGCAGAAGCGCGCTGTGAAGGAGGAAAAGGGCCAAGTGAAAATGAAACGGCCCGAGTTGACTATGTTTTTAGTGGTAAGCAAATCATACCGGCCTGTGATGCTGTTAAAAAACCCTGTTTTCCGCGCCTTAAAATTTATTTCAAGGGAAGCAATCCTGCCACTGATCCTCTTCGCATCATTCAAAGAGATCATAAAAACAATATTCTCTTCACTAAAAATCTGTTGCCCCAAGAGTCTCTTGAGCTCAGTCGCTTCGATGGCCCCATTGAGTTGAGTTTTTTCACAAAAAGCGGATGTAATCAAGTGGGGCGAGGGGCCTCCGCAGGTTACACGGGAAAAGATTTTTTCATTGAATATGATTCTTTTTCTTCAAAAAGCTCGCCCGATAATCTTTCGAGAGACAATTCTTTACTCTCTTCCTTTAAAGATTATTCCCATTTAATCAAAGGATTTTTAAAGAACTCTCTTTTTTTAAAACAGCAGTCTCTTGAAGAAAGATTCTTCTTTCCTCTTCTGCTCACTCAAATCCTCCAACATAAAAAAGAGATTATCTCAAAATCTTCTCTTCTTCATTTCATTCAGTTTGCCAATAATTTTCTTGTCTCAAATATGAAGTTTTTTAAAGAGGAAGATATCGAAAAAGAGTTTGCTGAAAAATCAAAGAAGGTCAATGAGCTTGAAGTGCAGGCCAAGGAAATAAAATCTCTCCTAGAAATAGAATTAGCAGAAGAGTCTTCTCTTGTTGTAAGCGAGCTCTCTAGCGATGAAAAATTAAAGCTCATTGATTTTTCTACTTACTTTGCTTCTTTTCTCCCCCAAGAAAATAATAACCTCCAAGATCTTGTGGATTTTTATCATTCTCTTTCTCAAGAACATCGCCTTATTTCCCTTAAAGAAAATTTACGCGTTATTCATGAAGACATTCTTCAACTGAGAAAAGAACAGTATCCCCTTGCTGTTTTTATCGCTACTTTGGAGTCTCTAAAACTCAAAGGAATTCTCCCTCAGAAAAAAGAAAAAGTACGACTAGAGAGAAACTATTTAAAATCTCTCATTGAAGATGTTTACAGAAAAAGGAATTACTAATATATGAAAAATTATCTTTTTTACACCCTACCTCTACTCTCCCTCTTCTTGCTCTCTAGTTGCAAAATGGACTTTGGTGAAAAGGCCTTAAACTTTGTTCAAAGAGACCTTTCTTATCTTTCAAAAGAGCTTACTCAAAAGGATCTCAAGATAAGGATCCCTCATGCTTATGAGACAGGGGTTGAAGAAATTGCTTTTATGGAAAACAACTTATCCAACACTCTTGATGATGTTTATTCAAATGTAAAATCCTATACAGAAAATCGCCTAAGTGATCCTGTTACAAAAGAACAGATGATACAAGATCTACTTTTTGCCAAAAAATTCATGCCTCTCCTCATTGAGATTAAAAAGCAAATTGAACTAGCAGAATACAAATTAAATATTTTAGATCACCTTTGCGATGAAAGTTATTTAAAAAAAACAGAGATTCCCAATCTAAGCTTAACTCTTCCTCTTCAATCGCTAGAAAACTCTAAAGATATTATCAACAGTCTTAAAGTTTCCTACACAGCGTCCCTCCTCATAGGCAATGGTGCTCTTGAAGGAAAGGCAAAAGAGGATCTTTTAGAGGGAGGAGAAACAACTGCTGCCGCGGCCATTTTAACGATGGCCATCAACCTTTTATCAGGTGGATTAACAACATCTGCCTTTGCTCTTATTTTTTCAGGTATAACGGCAGGTTTAAATGCTGCCGTCTACTTTATTGCAAAAGAAGAAATTGAAGAACAAAAAGAAATGCTCATGCATGCCATTGCCATAATCCCTCAAAATATCTACCCTGCAGAAAAGGTGGTCATTGAAGCACGTGAGCATTGCCTTCTCACTCAATTTGCTCATAGTGAAGCTCTTGAAAATTCGAAAAAAAATATTCAACAAATCCACCTCACCTGGGGAAAAGTTTATACTCTCTACCAATCTTTCTACCAATATTCTCAAAAAAACCTTTTCCCTGAACTTGTCAGCGAAGTAATGACAAGAGACTTAGATGATAAATCTTTAAGCTCCTTTGACGGAAGCGCTGTAAAAAAAATCGAATCACAACGTCATGATTTTTTTCACAGTTTGCTTCAGTATCACCGACTCAAAAAGATAGAAGACCCTGAACTCTATCTTAAAGAACTTTTTTCTGTACGAGAAAAATTTAAAAAGCTACGCCGTCTCTATCAATCAAAACTTGAAATGAATTTACCCATCTCTCTTAAAAGCAATATTGAAAAACTTCTAGCTAATACAAATCATTATCTTTCTCTTATGTCTCAAGGAGAAAACCATGAATAAGATATTCTTTTTACTTTTTATTTCATCTTTTTTCTTAAAGGCCCCTTCTTTAATTTCATCTGAAAGAAACTCTTTTTATCTTGATAAGATACAAGTCATTTATCATAGACTTAAAGGCCTCTCTTATGGTGAATTTGAATCTAACGGTCGCTCTTTTAATTTAAGTGATTCAGCAGGATCTTCCCATAATCTTCTTAATCTCTATTCTGCCGATGGAGGTATAAAAAAGATAAACAATCGAATGACCAGTGAAATTGGCCATGCAGCAGAACTTATCCAACAAAGAATTAAAGAACTTGATAAAGAGATAGAGGAGCGAGAAAAAACATTTGAAAAACGGCAACAAGAAAGAAAGGATAAACAAGAAAAAAGAGCTCTTGAGGCCATGGCCAGATGGCAAAAAAATGATGCTCTCTACGAAGATATCATCAAAGAACTTCAGGCCCCCGTTAAACTTTCCAGTGATCTTATCACTTCTCGTTATCGCATCGACGCCGACAATCTTCTGCCAAAAATAAAAGAAGAATTTCAGTACGATGCAACGCCCGACTATCTCCCCCAAGAACTTCCTCTTGAAGAGAGCGAGGATCCTCTTCTTC
>CALDHR010000241.1 GCA_937898585.1 uncultured Oligoflexia bacterium | reverse complement strand
TGCTTTTTAAAATCTCTTCCATTCTTTGCCCTAGTTGTGCTGGGGAGCGGGCAACGGCCCCACCGCACTCTTCTAGAATTCTAAATTTTGCTTCAGCAGTATCCTCTCCCCCAGAGATAATGGCCCCAGCATGTCCCATTCTCTTTCCTGGAGGGGCCGAAGCACCGGCGATAAAACTAACAACGGGTTTGGTCATATTTTTTTGAATCCAGCGAGCGGCCTCTGTTTCAGCGCTACCACCGATTTCTCCAATCATGATGACGGCCTCAGTGTCGGGATCTTTTTGAAAAAGTTCTAAGACATCGATAAAGTTTGTTCCGTTCACGGGATCTCCACCGATTCCCACGCATGTTGATTGCCCTATTTCTCTTTGAGTTAGTTGATAAACTGCTTCATAGGTAAGGGTTCCTGAGCGCGAGACAACTCCGACTTTTCCCGGCATATGAATATGACCTGGCATAATTCCAATTTTACATTCTCCAGGAGTGATAACTCCGGGACAGTTTGGTCCAATGAGTCTACTAGGAGAGTCTTTGAGCGCAACTTTAATTTTCACCATATCGAGGATGGGGATTCCTTCTGTGATACAGATAATAAGAGGAATTTGCGCATCTATACACTCTAAAATAGAGTCTGCGGCGAAAGGGGGCGGAACCATCACCATCGCTGCGTTGGCCTGAGTTTTGCTCACGGCCTCAGAGACGCTATTAAAGACGGGGTGGCCTTCATGAATTGTGCCTCCTTTGCCAGGTGTAACACCACCGACAAATTGAGTCCCATAATCGCGCGATTGAAGGGAATGAAAGGTTCCTTGTTTTCCTGTAAAACCGATCGTAATGAGTTTTGTATCTCGGTTAACTAAAATGGCCATATGAATTACTCCTCATCAATTAACAAATTAATTACTTCGTTTGCTCTACAACTTTTTGGGCAGCATCTTGAAGGTCGTCAGCTGCAATAATTTTTAGCCCTGACTCACTTAAGATTTTTTTCCCTAAAGCGACGGTTGTTCCTTCCAAACGAACAACGAGAGGTACTTTTAAATTAAGTTCTTTTGCGGCCGCTACCACACCTTCGGCGATGATATCGCACTTCATGATTCCCCCAAAAATATTTACCAAAATGGCCTTTACTTTTGAATCGCGCAAAATAATAGAAAAGGCCGTCTGCACGGTTTCTTTTGTAGCGCCGCCACCAACATCTAAAAAGTTTGCGGGGCTTCCACCTGCTAATTGAATAATATCCATTGTTCCCATGGCAAGGCCGGCCCCATTGACGAGGCAGCCAATATTTCCATCAAGAGCAATGTAAGAAAGTCCGGCCTTTCCCGCTTCAATTTCAAGTTCAGATTCTTCATCTTCGTCTTTCATCGCGAGAATATCGCTGTGGCGGAAAAGTGCATTTTCATCAAAGTTAAGTTTTGCATCAAGAGCGAGGATATCACCTTGCTTAGTGACAACAAGCGGGTTGATTTCTGCAACGGTGCAATCACATGAAACATAAAGATTATAGAGGGCCGAGAAAAATTTCGACGCTTTCTCAATAAGAGCTGGTTTAAGATTTAGACCATAGGCCAATTTACGGGCCACGAAAGGAGTAAAGCCAACAGAGGGTTCAATAGGCACGCGAATAATTTTCTCTGGTGTCTCATGGGCAATCTTTTCAATTTCCACGCCGCCTTCCATCGAAGCAATAAAAGTGACTTTTCCGCTATTTCTATCTAGAACGATTCCCAGATAAAATTCTTGCTCAATATCTACGCCTTTTTCAACCAGTGCTTTTCGAACAAGTTTCCCTTCACTTCCTGTTTGAGCAGTGATGAGTTTCATTCCAATGATTTTCTCAGCATGGTGCTTTACTTCATCGATATTTTTTGCGATTTTCACACCGCCGGCCTTACCACGTCCCCCTGCATGTACTTGAGCTTTTACGGCCCAAACAGATCCTCCGAGGGATTTTGCTGCAGCAACTGCTTCGTCTGCATTTA
>CALDHR010000240.1 GCA_937898585.1 uncultured Oligoflexia bacterium | reverse complement strand
TTTATTTTCATTTTTTTTCTTATTTTTTCATATCAATGACAAAGCGATATTTCACATCACTATTCTGCATCCTTTTATAGGCCTCATTGATTTGATTTGGCCCAATAACTTCTACCATTGATGTAATTTTATGTTGTCCACAAAAATCTAACATCTCTTGAGTTTCCTTAATACCGCCGATAAGAGATCCTGCAATACTTTTTCGTCCATTAATAAGAATTCCCCCATGAATTTCTTCAAGAAAATCAATCGCTCCTACTACAACCATGGTTTTATTGCGCTTAAGAAGAGCTAAATAGGGATTTACATCGTGTTTATGAGGGACTGTGTTTAAAATAAAATCAAATTTATTCTCATGTTTTTTCATCTCTTCTAAATCAGTTGAAATTAATATCTCATCAGCACCTAATTCTAAGGCCGCTTCTTTTTTGCCAAGAGTTCGAGAAATAACTACAACTTTGGCCCCCATCGCTTTAGCAAACTTAACACCCATATGGCCAAGTCCTCCAAGACCGACAACTCCCACAAGATCATTTTTCTGAATATTCCAATGCTTGAGGGGCGACCATGTTGTCACTCCTGCACAAAGAAGCGGGGCGACGGCGCCTAAATCTAGATTAGAGGGAATCTTTAAAACAAAGTTTTCACTTACGACTATTTTTTTTGAATAACCACCGTAAGTTATCTCATCGTGCTTTTTGTCAAAACTTCCATAAGTCCACGTCCCTCCTTTTTCACAATAAGGCTCTTCATGGTCACGACATGCTCCACAATCTCCACAAGAATCAACTAAGCAACCTACACCGACACAATCACCCACCTTAAATTTGGTGACATCGGGTCCTACTTTACTCACATGCCCTACAATTTCATGTCCTGGGACAAGGGGATAAGTGGAAAATCCCCAATCATTATTCACCATGTGAATATCGCTGTGACAAATACCGCAATAATCAATTTCAATTTCAATGTCGTGGGTGTCGCAATCTCTTCGTAAAATAGAAAGCTCTTCTATTTTACCCTTTAAACTTTTTGCTCCATAGGCCAATACGTTACTTTTATTATCACTGATCATTTTGCTCAATCCCTTTTTTTGATTTTCAATAATTAAATATAGACAAGCAATTTTTTATTTTCATATAATAAAAAAAAGATCAAATATGAAAAAAAATAATGCCGGCTTTACTCTTGTTGAATCACTCATCTCTATTTCTATCCTCGCGATAAGCGTGCTCTTTATTACCTTTCTCAACCAAAAAGTAAATGATTATCGCTATCAAAGTGTTTTTCTTATGGATAAAAAAGAGATTGGGCAACAAGTTAAACGCACTCTTTATTTTCACTTTGATTGCCAGGCAAGTTTTCAAGGAACAGTTAATCTTAGTAACGTCAGTACATTCACCCCTCTTGCAAAAACTATTCCCACCATTAATGGCACTGATGGAAGAAAATCTTTTAATCAAGGGGAGAAAATTGGTGATCTGACTATTTCAAATATTTACATTGATGGTAACGACCAAGGGCTTATTCTCTTAGATGATAATACCTCTAATGGGGATATCCACACCTATGAAGGATTGCTAAAAGTTTATGTTACCGCCAAAAATAAAAATATTATCGTCGTAGAAAAACTCGCGTCCCAAGTAAAAATTATTTTTGATTTTGATGCTGCTACTAACAATCTCGTCAGTTGCTCGACTCGCTATTCTCTTCAGGCAATGGAAGATCAAATTTGCCGCTGGGCCTTTAAAGGGGTACCCGAGCAAGGGGCATGCACTTATAATGGACAACAATATAGTGAATATCTTTAAACACGAAACTCATGTACCGAAGTCATCCACCAGAGGATCTACTTTCCTCATGGCCATGATTTCACTGGCCATTACGGCCATTACCAGTGTCCAAATTTTTAATACAGTTGAACAAGCAAAAATTATGTTTAAAAATCTTGAAATAGCAAGAGAGGCCGACAATCTTGATCTTGTTTTAGAAGGAACCTTGGCCTCCAAGCAGAGCTGCCTTGAAACCTTCAAAAATATCCCCAGCGCTTCTTTTTCTGCTCTTGCCAGCAGAACAGCATCTTACACGACAAATCTTAGCAGCATAAATCTTGGAAATGGACAAAATATTACAACCGACACTCCCTTTGGAGGGCTTCAACTTTCTCAAGCAACTCTCACTCTTAATCAAAATAACGCTAACTTTTTATCCGTGAATAATCCGCTCAGAGTGACATCTGATGGGAATGTCACAGATGCTTATTACTTTAAAGGAAATCTCCAAATTACTTTTACAAAAGATATTCCCAGTAGTTATACTTCTATGGCCCAAACCAATGTTGTTTTGGACAAAGAAATTATTTTTGAAACAGATGATACTTTTAATTTAGTCAACTGCTATTATCAATCAGAGACTAGTGATCTTAGCTCTCTCTGCTCTAATATGGGAGGACGTTTTCAAAACGACAGCTGCCTTTTTCGATCTTCTGTCTCTAATCAAAATATTCTTTTCGCTTCACCC
>CALDHR010000239.1 GCA_937898585.1 uncultured Oligoflexia bacterium | reverse complement strand
GTAAGCAGCATCGCTCTTGGCGGATTGAAGCAAAATGAAAATAGTGGACTTCTTAAAATCTATGATGACCCTACGAATCCTATTTATTTAGCAGAAATACAAATAATCCTTCAGGGAAAAGAAAAACTCGCCAGTTATCAAAAAAAATTCTCTCTTCCTATTATCCTCTATGTCCAAAGTGATAATAAAATTCATCATTGCTCTACTAATTTAAAAGAATTCTCTCTTGCGGCAAATCATTGCAGTAATCTCGGAGGAGAATTGACGGGACAAGGCTGTCTTTTCCCTCGCTTCTCAGCTCCCTGCTTAAACAATGACTTTAACTGTTTAAGAACTCAAATAAATCAAAAACAAACATCTTCTTTAGCTCCTCTTAATTCTCTTATTCAAATGCTGTAAAATCATTTATACTCCTTTTTTTTCTCAATAAAGGAATCATGATGATGACACAACAATTCCCAGGTCTCACTTCACATGAAGTTCTTCAATCACGAGAAGAACATGGAGAAAATCAGCTCCCTTCAAAAAGAAGCAGCTCCTTTCTCACACTTTTTCTCAAACAATTTAAAGACTTTATTATTGCAATGCTCCTTATTGCCTCCATCTTTTCTTTTTTCCTAGGAGATATTGCCGAGGCCGTTAGCATTTTTATTATTGTGGTGGTTAATTCTCTTCTGGCCTCCTATCAAGAATTTAAGGCCGAAAAATCACTCGAAGAGTTAAAGCAAAAAGACCAAAAAATTTACCGCACCCTTCGACAAGAAGGAATTTCTCTTATTGATAAACAAGACCTCGTTGTAGGCGACCTTGTCTTTCTCGAAGCAGGTGATCTTGTCCCTGCTGACATGATCTATCTAGAAGGATCTCACTTCTCCACCAACGAATCCATGCTAACAGGAGAGTCTGTAAGCATTGAAAAAAATGACACTGACAATCAACTTTTCAGTGGATCTCTCGTTAATTCTGGAAGATGCAAAGCAAAAATAACGGCCGTGGGAAAAAAATCGGCCTTTGGCAAAATTGCCTTTGACCTCCAATCGGCCTCTTCGGGGAAAACACCTCTTCAAGAAAAAATGAACCGCTTTGGGCAAAAGTTAGCACTGGCCCTGATTCTTCTTGGCCTTCTTGTCTTTGCTCTAGGTATTGCTCGCGGCCAAGATCTCTGGACCATGATTTTTTTCACTATTGCCCTCTGTGTCGCAGGAATTCCCGAAGGACTTCCCGCTGTCATCACTTATGGCCTTTCCATGGGGGCCAAGGAACTCTATGCGCGTAAGGCCCTCATTCGAAAACTCAATGCTGTTGAGGCCCTTGGAAGTGTCGATATTATTTGTACCGACAAAACGGGAACCCTCACTCAAAACAAAATGCTCGTCAAAGAAATTCACCCTGCTCAAGATAATCTTCGCGAGAAACTTTTGCAGGCCATGGCCCTTAATAATGATTGCAGTGTAGGTGATTCCAAGGAAGTGATGGGTGAGGCCACTGAAAAGGCCATTATGGAATTTGTTATAGAACATGCTCCTTACCAAGAATTCATCAAAGAGTATCCTCGCCTCAATGAAATTCCTTTTAATTCACAGAGAAAGAGAATGTCTACGCTCCATAAAAATTCTCTTTTCACAAAAGGTGCTCTGGAATCTCTTCTCCCCTTGATGCATTTTGAAACAGAAAATGAAAAAGAGATGATGATTAAAAAAGCAGAAACGGCCGCTGCTCAAGGTATGAGAGTGATGATTTTTGCTTATAAAAACATCTCTCTCCATGAAGAAAAATTAAGGGAAGAAGATGAACAGAATCTCACTTATCTTGGGATGAATTTTATCTATGATCCTCCTCGCCTCGAAGTAAAAGAGGCCTTAAAGTGCGCCTCTTCGGCAGGATTAAAAGTTGTTATGATGACAGGAGATCATCCCGCAACGGCAAAAAGTATTGGAGAAGAGATTGGCCTTCCAAAAGGAGATGTCTTAACCGGCCATGATTTAGAACAATTAAATGAAACAGAAATTTTAGAAAAACTTCCTCGTATCTCTGTCCTCGCTCGCCTCAACCCCAGCCAAAAAATCAATCTCGTTCGTCTTTACAAGAAAATGAACTTAGTTGTGGCCATGACAGGAGACGGCGTTAACGACGCTCCGGCCCTTAAAGAGGCCAACATTGGTATCAGCATGGGAAGTGGGACAGAAGTTTCTAAAGAGGCCTCTAGTATTACCCTTAAAGACGATAACTTCTCTACGATTATTAAGGCCATTGAAGAGGGACGAAAAATTTTCACCAACTTAAATAAATTTATTATTTTTGCTCTCGCAGGAAATATTTCAGAAATGATGGTGATTGTTCTCGCCAGCTTTGCCAACATCCCTCTTCCTTTTACGGCCCTTCAACTTCTTTGGATTAACCTCGTCACCGACGGTCTTCCAGGTCTGGCCATGATGAACGAAAAAAAATCTTCTCAACTCATGCATCGTCCGCCAAAAGATTTTCAAGAATCTTTTACCAGCAATAAAAATAAAAAAATCATTGGTTACTTGGCCTTGCTTCTTTGTGTGGCCACTCTCTCTGCTTTTTATCTTGGCCTCAAAGAAAGCTATGCCATTGCCCAAACCATGAGCTTTACCACCATGAGTATCACGCAGCTCTTTTTTTGTTTTGTTATCAGCAATTTAGAAAAAAGAGAAAAATTCAGTGATTATTTTGCCAACAAATCTCTTCTCTTGGTTATTTTCATGAGTCTCATAATGCAAATTTTTCTTGTGATAAATCAAAACACCCGCAGCTTATTTAAACTTGAAATGATTCCCGCACACCTGCTTCTTGAAATGACTCTTATTATCTTAAGTGCAACAGTTCTCTCTCTTGGCGCAAGAAAATTAGCGAAGTAATTTTTCTGCATTTTTATAAGCAATTTTTTCTTTAATGATTCTCTCAAGCTGAGCTTCTCTTAGAGCACCACCCAGGGGAAGCTCGCCTAGAGGAAAAGGATAATCTGATCCCGCAAGAATAAAATCTTCTCCAAAAAATTTTACCATTTGACTTAAAACATGCGGATCATGAACAAGAGAGTCTACATAAAATTTTCCTAAAGAATTGATAGGATCATCTGTATTATCTATGGCACATAAATCAGGTCTCACGCGATGGCCGTGTCTAATGCGAGCAAAAGTACCCATGAAAGAACCGCCACCATGAGCAAAAACGACTTTCAACTTAGAAAATTTTTTAAAAATACCGCCAAAAATAAAACTACAAATGGCCCTTGATGTTTCAGCAGGCATTCCCACAAGCCAAGGAAGCCAATATTTACTCATGGTCTCTTTTCCCATCATATCCCAAGGATGAATAAACAAAGTTGCTCCTAACTTTTCGGCCTCACTATAAAATTCAAAAAATTTCTCGTCTCCCAAATTATCATTTCCCACATGAGTTCCTATCATCACGCCACTTAATTTTAATTCTTTCATGGAGCGCTGAAGCTCCCTTGTCGCCAGCTCCACGTCCTGCATGGGAAGTGTTCCAAGGGCCTTAAATTCACGAGGATGATTTTGTGCTAATTGCCCCAAGTGATCGTTGAGATGACTAGAGACATAGTGAGCGGCCTCCCCTTTGGCATCATAGGCAAAGAGAACAGGCACCGTTGAGAGAACTTGAGTCTGAACGCCATCGCGCTTCATCTCATCAAGACGCATTTTTTCATCAAAACAATTTCGCTCCACTCGGCGAAAAAATTTTCCATCAGGATGAACCATGTTGGCACAAGAACAATGTCCTCTATCGCCTTCAAAAACTAAATCAATAAAACCGTCTGCTCCAAATTTTTTTGGTGGCCGCGGAATATCCATTGGTAAAATATGTGTGTGAAAATCAATAAAAGGTAAATTTTCCATAGTTCCTCTACTTGAAAAAGAAGGCGTGATAGGTATAACTACTACTTCCGCTTCTTCAAAGTAAACCGTGGTAATTTAAAATGAAAGATGATTTTTTAACACTTTTCAACAAGGCCAAAGAGCTCGATAAACAAGACTCTCTTGCCCATCTCCGCCAGGAATTTGAAATTCCAAAAAATGAAAAAGGCGAAGAGAAGATTTATCTTTGCGGAAACTCATTAGGACTGCTCCCTAAATTATCACGCCAATATGTCAATGAAGAATTAGATAAATGGTCACACCATGGAGTAGAGGGACACTTTGCTCCCGAGCACCGACCTTGGCTCAGTTATCACGAAGAAGTCACTTCTTCCTTGGCCGCTCTTGCAGGAGCAAAAAAAAGTGAAGTGGTGGCCATGAATAGCCTCACTACTAATTTACACCTTTTGCTGATGCCTTTTTTTCGCCCCTCGGGAAAGCGAACAAAAATTTTACGCGAAGATGCCACTTTTCCCTCTGATATCTACGCCATTAACACGCATCTTCATTCGCGCCAATTAGACCCAAAAGATCATCTCATTGTGGTGAAAAGCGAAAGTCCTTATGGTGTTCTCTCAACTGAGGCCATTCTTGAAACTATTGAAAAACATAAAGACGAAATTGCCACTATCCTTATGTCGGGAGTCCATTATCTTTCAGGCCAACTCTTTGACATAAAAAAGATCACCTCTCTTGCTCACCAATATGGAATCATGGTGGGATTTGATCTGGCCCACGCTTTTGGTAACGTTCCTCTCAATCTTCACGATACTGGCGTTGATTTTGCCGCCTGGTGTACCTATAAATACCTCAACAGCGGACCTGGATCTATTGCTGGCATCTTTATTCATGAAAAGCACCATGCCTCTCTTGGGTCGAAAAGACCTTTTTACGCTGGCTGGTGGGGAGAAAATAAAAAGCTGCGCTTTCAAATGAGAGAAGAGTTCACTCCTATCGAATCAGTAGAACGCATGCAACTGAGTAACCCACCCATTTTGCAACTAGCGGCCCTTAAAGGATCACTTGACGTTTTTGATAAGACAACGATAAAAGATATTCGCCGAAAATCCATTAGCATTACTGCTTTTCTGGAAGAAGAACTGCGAGAAAGATTTGGTGGCACCCTTACCCTAATTACCCCGAGAGATAAGGATGAACGTGGGGCGCAACTTTCACTGGCCCTCAACCACTCCAGTCCTGAAAAAATTGTTGACCTTTTATCTCAAAGAGACTGCATTTGCGACTTTCGCTCCCCCAACATTATCAGGGTGGCCCCTGCCTCTCTTTACAATTCCTATACCGATGTGGCAAATTTTATTAAAACCTTCCACGATGCTCTCCAATTACAAGGTTAAATTTTATGCGCAATGAACATCATTTTACCGTTGTCGGTCTCGGTCCAAGCGGTGCGGCCCTCTCTCTTTTCTTGGCAGAAAAAGGTCATAAGCTAGATATCTTTGAAAAAAGAGGAAACCCTCTCACCGAGCC
>CALDHR010000238.1 GCA_937898585.1 uncultured Oligoflexia bacterium | reverse complement strand
TATCTGAAAAAAAACAAACTTCCTCCTCACATTTCCCTTCTCTTCAGGAGAAAGAAAAAAAAGAGGGAGAGGAGAATATTTGTTATTTAAAATGGAGAGTTATTATCAATAAGCATGGAATTCTTCGACTTGAAGGGCCTTATGAACATTGATATTCCCGAACATATCTCTCTTGCTTTTCTTTTTAAAGGAGAAGTGAAAGAAGAAAAAAATAATGCACGAAAAATAATAAAAAAAATGTTGGAAGAAAAAGGCGTCGAAGTTCATGAAACTGAACTTCAAAGATCGCCTCTCTATGAATTTAATGATTATCAGCTCTCTCTTTCTCATTCAAGAGGATCTGTCGTGGGCGCACTGGCCCTGAAAAGTGATTATACTTATCTGGGAGTTGATTTAGAGACACTAGAGCGAAAAAATGATCTTTTAAAGCTAGAAAGAAAGATTTTAACAAGGGAAGAAAAAAAAATATTTGATTCGTTAGAGGGCATTAGTTTGTCAGACTATATTTTGTTAGTCTTCAGCATCAAAGAGAGTTTGTATAAGGCCTATTCTCGGGAGAAAGATTTGATTTTGCGCTTTGATGAGACTTCTTTAAAAGAGCTGGATTTGAAGAAGAAGACTTTTACCTATGAATTAAAGAAGAAAACAAAAGAGGTTTTTATCCTTAATCAAGGTGTGTTTGCGATGGAAGATGGCCTTCTTCTAACGTTAGTTTTTTCTTCCTGAGGCGAAGAATTAAGATGCATCCTTTTTTTGTGAAGAAGGAGAAGCAGGATGTCTTCTAAATCTAATTCCAAATCAATTTTTTCCGCTCTCGCAAAATCCTGAATAATGGAGATCCTTTTTTCAATGCTACTAATTTCTTCTAAAATGGCAGTGGCATATTGATGACAGCTCATGGATCTCCTCTTTTTTGTTTTATTAATAAAACTTTAGTAAGCTTTATTAAACAACAAGGGATCAGTGAGTGTCAAGGCAGCGTTTTATTCTCTCAAGGGCCATTGAAAAATCTTCTTTTTTTACGCTAAGCACAAAGCGGTAATATTCTTCAATTCCTGTCCACTCTGGTCCATTAATCAAAACGTTACTTTCCTGAAAATAAGTAGGGTTAAAATGGGCCGGAGGTTTGGCCACTAAAAAGAGTCCGCCTTCTCCTGAAATAACCCTCCATTGGTGTTTGGTTAAAATTTCTGTAAGAGAAGAAGCATGTTTTTTAAGTTGGAGGCGTTGAGCTTGGAGGTGTTTATGAATAGGCCCTGATTTTTTTTCATTAATGAGTTCTTGATAAAAAAGGCGCATGGCCTTTAAAACAAGCTGATGAGGCCGGGTGAGATTTTTACGGCAATAGTGAGAGAAATCCTCAAGGTTAGAGACGCCATAAGCAAAACGAAGACCTCCCGCAGAAAATTCTTTAGAGGCACCTCCTACAAAAAGGTAAGAGCTTTTTTTGCCAGAAGAAAGAAGAGGGCCAAAAGGAAAAGATGTTTTTTTAGCATCAAATTCTAGTCCTGAAAAAACAGCATCAATAAAAAGAGAGCCATTAAAATCTTGGACAATTTTTATAATATCGCGAACTTCTTCTTTAGAGTAGTAGGCCCCCGTAGGATTGACAACAGGAGCATTAAAATACAAGTGCCATCTTTTTCCTTGAAGATTTTTATCGATTAAGAATTTTTTTAATGAAGCGGGAGTTATTTTAAAATCATCTCTTTCTTGAGTTGAGAAGAGAAGGTGAGGGTTATCATTGAGTAAGATGGCCTCTTTGAAATAAC